>NZ_VRVG01000180.1:0-7781 GCF_008040085.1 Methylobacterium sp. WL7
GTTCGGGGTGATCGGGGTCTGCGGCGCGTTCGTCGCCCCCGTGTCGGGTCGCTTCACCGACCGGAGCGGCGCCCGGCCCGTGGTGCTGGGCGGCAGCCTGATGGTCGCCCTGTCGTTCCTGGTGCTCTGGGCCGGGGGCACGTGGTCTCTCGTCGCCGTCGGGCTCGGCGTCCTGTTGATCGACATCGGCATGAACGGCGCGCTCATCGCCAACCAGACCCGGGCCTACGCCCTGGTGCCGGGGGCCCGGGGCCGCATCAACACCGTGCTGTTCACGACCCTGTTCGTGTTCGGGGCGCTCGGCGCCTTCGCGGGCTCGCAGGCGTTCCTGATGGTCGGCTGGCCGGGCGTCTGCGCGGTGGGCCTGGTCTTCTCGGCGCTGGCCGTGCTGGTGGCGGCCCGCGACCGGCATGGGCCGGCGGCGCCTATTTGAGCACCCGCGACAGGCGGCACCACGCCGCCTTCCCGGCCGGCAGGCCGAAGCGCAGGCGCTCGGGCCGCTCGGGGAAGCGCCGCACGGCGATCCCGGCTTCCGCGAGCCGCCGGTACAGGCCCGGTCCGTCGGGGAAATCGGCGGTGCGGAACAGGCTGGTGCCGCCGATGACGGTGCCGCCGCCGCGGGCGATCAGCCGGTCGAGGCGGCCCGCATCCGCGGCCCGCGCCCGGGCGGTCTCGGCCCGCCACGCCGTGTCCGACAGGGCCGCCCGCCCGATCGCCAGGGCCGGCCCCGACACCGCCCAGGGGCCGAGCGCCGTACGGATCCGGCCCGCCGTCCCGGAATCCGTCACCGCGAAGCCGAGGCGCAGGCCGGCGAGCCCGTAGGTCTTGCCGAAGGAGCGCAGCACCACGAGCCCGGGTTCGACATGCGGGCACAGGCTCGACACCGGCTCCAGATCCGCGAAGGCCTCGTCGGCGACCAGCAGGCCGCCGCGCGCGCGCAGGGCTTCCGCCAGGGCGAGCCGCTCGGCGAGCGGATGGGTCCGCCCGTCCGGGTTGTTGGGATCGACCAGCACCGCCACGGGCGCGTCGCCGACCGCCTGGATCCCGTCGACCTGCGCCACCGCGTGGCCGGCCCGCGCCCAGGCGGCGGCATGCTCGGCATAGGTCGGGCCGATGACCGCGACCCGGGTCGGGGCCACCAGCCGGGGCAGGGTCTCGATCAGGATCTGGGTGCCGGGTGCGGGCACGACCTCGGCGGCGCCCGGAGCCCCGTAGGCCGCCGCGGCAGCCTCCCGCAGGGCATCGACCTCGGCGGCGGCGGGAAGCCGCGTCCAGGCGCTGGCCTCCACCGGCGGCACGCGATAGGGGACCGGATTGATCCCCGTCGAGAGGTCGAGCCAGGGTTCCGGCGCGTCGGGAAAGGCGTTCCGGAGCCCTCCGAGATCGCCGCCATGAGGGATGACACCCGGGATCGCCCCCGGCCTCGGAGCGGGATTCCAGAAACGATGCTCCATCCGCCCGACACGCTCGCCATCCTCGCCCTCGCCCTCGGGATCGAGGCGGCGTCCGGTTACCCGGACGCGCTCTACAGGGCCATCGGCCACCCTGTCACCTGGATCGGCCGTCTGATTTCTTGGCTGGAGCGCGGCTTGAACCGCGGCTCCGAGCGCCGCCGCCGGGTCGCCGGCTGCGGCGCGCTGCTGCTTCTTCTGGCGGTCACGGGGCTGCCGGCCTGGGCGCTCACCGGGCTCAGCCTCTGGGCCGGCCCCCTCCCCGCCCTGCTGCTCCTCGGCCTGCTCTGCGCGAGCCTGCCGGCGCAGCGCAGCCTGAACGACCACGTCGCGGCCGTGGAGACCACCCTGCGCGACGGCGGCCTGGAGGCCGGCCGCCGGGCGGTGTCGATGATCGTCGGGCGCGACCCGGACCAGCTCGACGGGCCGGCGGTCTGCCGCGCCGCGATCGAGAGCCTGGCGGAGAATTTTTCCGATGGGATCGTGGCGCCGGCCTTCTGGATCGGGTGTCTCGGCCTGCCCGGCGGCGCGCTCTACAAGGCGATCAACACCGCCGACAGCATGATCGGCCACCGCAGCCCGCGCTATGCGGCCTTCGGCTGGGCGGCGGCCCGGCTCGACGACCTGGTGAACCTGCCGGCCTCCCGGCTCGCCGGCCTGCTGATCGTCGGGGCGGCCGCCCTGCGCGGCGCCGACGCACGCGGCGCGCTCCGGGCGATGGCCCGCGACGCCGGCCACCACCGCTCGCCCAATGCCGGCTGGCCCGAGGCCTCCATGGCCGGGGCGCTCGGCCTGCGGCTCGCCGGCCCGCGGGTCTATGACGGTACCCTCGTCCCCGACGCCCATATGGGCGACGGCCGGGCCGAGGCCACGGCCGACGACATCGCCCGGGCGCTGACCCTCTATCGCACGGCCTGCCTGATCCAAGGGGGGCTCGTCCTGGCGCTGCTCGCCCTCTGGCTCGTCGCGATGGGCTGACCCGACGGTACGGCCTGCGCCAGGGCTCTGGTTTGCATCATCTTTTTCCGAAAGCCGGCACCCACCTTTCGGGAGGATGCGCTACGCCGGGTTGAGCGGGACTAAGGAGAAGCCGATGCGCGCGGTGTTCGTCGATGCCAGCGAGACCCTGGCGGCGGTGGCGCGCCGCCTGCTGCGGCCGGACGATCCCGCGTTCGCGATCAACCTCCAGCCCGACATCGCCCCGGAGGACCTGCCCGCCCGGCTCGCCGGCGCGGAGATCGCGGTGATCGACCACACCGCCCTCCCGGTCGACGTGGCCCGCGCCTGCACGGGATTGCGGCACGTGGTGTTCCTCGGCACCGGCGCCCGCAGCTACATGGACCCGGAGGCGCTCCGGGCCGCATGCGGCGTCACGGTCCATACGATCAAGGGCTACGGCGACACCGCGGTCGCGGAATGCGCCTTCGCGCTGATGTGGGCCGCCGCCCGGGGCCTGCCCGAGATGGACCGGGCGATGCGGGCGGGGCGGTGGCTGCGCACCGAGGCGATCCAGCTCACCGGCAAGACCGTCGGGCTGATCGGCTTCGGCGGGATCGCGGCCGAGATGGCGCGGCTCTGCAACGGCGCCGGCCTGCGGGTTCTGGCCTGGAACCGGACCCCGAAGACGCATCCGGGCGTCGCGTTCGTACCCTTGGAACGGCTGCTGGCCGAGAGCGACGTGGTCTCGCTCCACCTCCTCCTGACCGACGAGACGCGCGGCTTCCTGTCGGCCGCGCGCATCGCCGCCCAGAAGCCCGGCGCGATCCTGATCAACACCGCCCGGGGCGCGGTGATCGACGAAGACGCCCTCGTGGAGGCGCTCCGCGCCGGGCGGATCGCCGGGGCCGGGCTCGACGTGTTCACGGTCGAGCCGCTGCCCCCCGACCACCCGCTCGCGGGCCTGCCGAACGTAGTCCTGTCGGCGCATTCGGCCTTTCGTACGCCCGAGGCCAGCGACAACCTGATCGGCGCCGCCCTCGACCATTGCCGGCGGATCGCCGCCGGCTGATCCGTCAGTGCTCCGTGCCCGGCATGTTCTGGCGCGGCGCGCCGCCGTGATCGCGGATCACGCTCGAGCGTTCCGGCGAACCCTTGGCGTCGGCGACCTGTTTCCGGGCCGCGGCGGCCAGGAACCAGACGCCGCCCAGAGTGCCCAGGGCGAGGATCAGAAGCGGAATGCCTTCGCTCATTGCGGTACCCTCATCGATGATGTCCCGCGGGAGCGCGAGGTCGCATCATCGTGCCGGATTGAGCGGCACGATGAAGGATAACGCGCGATGCCGACCGATGTTCAGGCGGCGCGGGGCCTCGTCGTCGTCGCGCGCTTGGCCGCATCCCGCCGCAGGGCGGAAAGCACCACGAACATCGCCCCGGCTCCGATCGCCAGGCAGGCGGACAGGAACAGCATCGGCACGAGGTCGCTCTTGGTTTGGTCGCGGATGAACGGGACCATGTTCTGCGCGACGAAGCCGCCGAGGTTGCCGACCGAGTTGATCGCCGCGATCCCGGCCGCCGCGGTCGCCCCGCGCAGGAAGGTCGCGGGCATCGACCAGAAGACCGGCTGGGCCGAGAACGTCCCGGCCGCCGCCACGCACAGGCACGCGAACTTCACGGCGTTGCCCGGCAGGATGACGCTCAACGCCAGCCCGGTCGCCCCGACCAGCGCCGGCCCGACCACGTGCCAGGTCAGGGCGTTGCCCTGGGCGTTGGTGCGGGCTGCGTGGCGGGGGACCCACCACAGGGCGACGGCCGTGGCGACCCACGGGATGATGTTCAGGAAGCCGTTGGTGAGGTTCGAGACGCCGAAGCCCTTGACCACCGTGGGCAGCCAGTAGCCGAGCCCGTAGGCGGCCAGCGGCAGCGAGACGTAGACCCCGGCCAGCATCAGCACGCGCTTGTCGAGGAGCGCCGCGAACGGATTGCCGTGGTCGACGAGGCCGCCGCCCTCGCGCTCGGCCCGGAGGGTCCGGGCGAGCCAGTCGCGCTGGTCCTGGGACAGCCAGGGCGCCGTCTCGGGGCCGTTCGGCAGGATCAGCAGCACGACCACGGTCATCACGATCGCCGGCGCCCCGGTCGCCAGGAACACCCATTGCCAGCCCGCCAGCCCCAGGACTCCGTCGAGGCCGAGCAGCGCCCCGCCGATCGCCGCCCCGACCGCGTTGGCCACCGCGCTGGCGATCATGAACCAGCCGATCATCCGGGCCCGGTGCTCCTGCGGGAACCAGAGGGTGAGCGCGAACAGCACGCCGGGGAAGAAGCCGGCCTCCGCGGCGCCGAGCAGGAAGCGCAGCACGTAGAACATCGCGGCGTTCTGGGTGAAGCCGAGCAGGAGCGTGACGATGCCCCAGGTGAACATGATCCGGGCGAACCAGACCCGGGCGCCGACCCGCTCCAGGAACACGTTGGCCGGCACCTCGAACAGGAAGTAGCCGAGGAAGAACAGCGACGCGCCGAGGCCGTAGGCGGTCTCGCTGAGACCCAGGCTGCCGACCATGTCCAGCTTGGCGTAGGACACGTTCTGCCGGTCGATATAGGCGATCAGGTAGAGGAGGCCGAGCAGCGGCATCAGCCGCACCGTCACCGTGCGGACGGTGCTCTCGGCGAAATCTTCCCCAACCGGGGATTGCGTGGGGGGCATCTGGCGTTCCTCTGGAGCCGTGCGGCCCCTCGTGGCGAGGGCCGGCATTACACAGAGTAATCCCTGGCCCGGCCCTCGCCTACCGGGCAAGCGCCAGCAGCCGGTCGCAGTCGACATGGGCCGCGATGTGTCGCGCCAGGCCGTCGAGGGCCGCCTCGACCCCCGCCTCGTAGCCCGCCCCCTCCGAGACCGTGCCGAGGCGGGCGAGCCAGGCCGCGCGCTGGGCATCGTGCGCGAACAGGCCGTGCACGTAGGTCCCGGCCACCAGCCCGTCCGCCGAGACCGCCCCGTCGGTGCGCCCGTCGGAGAGCCGCAGCAGCGGCCGGGCCGCGTCGGGGCCGTGCGTGGCGCCGATATGCATCTCGTAGCCCGTGAACGGCACCGCGTCGGCCAGGCTCGTGCCGGTGGCCGCGGCCAGCCGCTTGTCCGGTGTCATCACGGTCTCGACGTCGAGGAGCCCGAGGCCCGGCACCGTGCGGGGCGCCCCCTCGATCCCGTGGGGGTCGGCGAGGCTGCGCCCCAGCATCTGGTAGCCGCCGCACAGGCCGAGCACCCGCCCGCCCCGCCGGACATGGGCGCGCAGGTCGACGTCCCAGCCCTCGGCCCGGAAGAAGTCCAGGTCGTCGATCGTGGTCTTGGAGCCCGGCAGCAGCACCAGGGCGGCGTCTGCGGGGATCGGCGTTCCGGGGCGCACCAGCACCACCGACACCCCGGGCTCGGCCCGGAGCGGGTCGAGGTCGTCGAAATTGGCGATGCGCGGCAGCACCGGCACCGCGACCGTGACGGTCCCGGCCGGGCGCGGCCCGGAGCCCGCGAGGCCGAGCACGTCCTCGGCCGGCAGGCGCACGGCCTCGGGGAAATGCGGCACCAGGCCCAGCGGCGCCCAGCCGGTCCGCTCGGCGATCAGCCGCATGCCGTCGGCGAACAGTCTCGGATCGCCCCGGAAGCGGTTGACGATGAAACCGGCGATCATCGCGGCGTCGGCGGGGTCGATCACGGCCTTGGTGCCGACGAGGCTCGCGATCACCCCGCCCCGGTCGATGTCGCCGACCAGCACCACCGGCGTGTCGGTGGCCCGGGCAAAGCCCATATTGGCGATGTCGCCGGCCCGGAGATTCACCTCGGAGGCCGAGCCCGCGCCCTCGACCAGCACGAGATCGGCCTCCGCGGCCAGGTGCGAAAAGCTCTCCAGAACGGCGGGCATCAGCCGGGGCTTCCAGGCCTGGTAGTCGCGCGCCTTCACGGTGGCGACCATCCGGCCCTGCACCACCACCTGGGAGCCGACCTCGCTCTGGGGCTTGAGCAGCACCGGGTTCATGTGCACGGACGGCGCCACCCGGGCGGCCCGGGCCTGGAGCGCCTGGGCCCGGCCGATCTCGCCGCCATCCTGCGTGACGGCGGCGTTGTTCGACATGTTCTGCGGCTTGAACGGCCGCACCGCCAAGCCCCGGTCGGCGAAGGCGCGCGCCAACCCCGCCACGAGCAGCGACTTGCCGACATCGGAGCCGGTGCCCTGGATCATCAGGGCCTTCTTGCGCGCGGGCTTCAGAACTCGATCCCCTCCTGAGCCTTCACGCCGGCCGAGAAGTGGTGCTTCACGCTGCCCATCTCGGTGACGAGGTCGGCGGCCTCGATCAGGGCCGGCTTGGCGTTGCGGCCGGTGACGACCACGTGCAGGTCCGGCCGGCGGGCTTGCAGGGCGGCGACCACGGTGTCGAGGTCGAGATAGTCGTAGCGCAGCGCGATGTTGAGCTCGTCGAGGACGAGCAGGCGGATCGTGGGATCGGCCATCAGGCCCTCGGCCACGGCCCAAGCGTGGCGGCAGGCGGCGATGTCCCGGGCCTTGTCCTGGGTCTCCCAGGTGAACCCCTCCCCCAGCGTGTGCCAGGCGACACGGTCGCCGAAGGCCGCGACCGCGTGACGCTCGCCGGTATCCCAGCCGCCCTTGATGAACTGCACCATGCCGACCCGCCAGCCGCGGCCGAGCGCCCGCAGCATCAGCCCGAGCGCCGCCGTGCTCTTGCCCTTGCCGGGGCCGGTATGGACTAGGAGCAGGCCCTTCTCGACGGTCTTGGCCGCCACCTCGGCGTCCTGCACGGCCTTGCGCTTCTCCATCTTCTCGCGGTGGCGGGTCGCGTCGTCGCTCATGCGGGCACTCCTGGTTTGACGATCAGCGGCAGTCCCGCCACGGTGAGCACGACCCGGTCGGCCCGGGCGGCGAGCCGCTGGTGCAGGCGCCCGGCCTCGTCGCGGAAGCGGCGGGCCAGCGCGTTGTCCGGCACGATCCCGAGCCCGACCTCGTTGCCGACCAGAACCAGCGGCCCCGGCGCCCGCGCGCAGGCGGCGATGAGCCGCGCCACCGCGTCCTCCAGGTCGGTCTCTGCCAGGATCAGGTTGGTGAGCCACAGGGTGAGGCAATCGACCAGGACGGCCCCCTCGGCCTCGGCGACCGCCTCCGGCAAAGCGAGCGGAACGTCGCGGGTCCGCCACGCTCCGGTGCGCCGGGCGCGGTGCTGGGCGATGCGCGCGACCATCTCGTCGTCGAACGCCTGCGCGGTGGCGAGGTAGAGCCACGGGCCGGGGCAGGCCTCGATCAGTCCCTCCGCGTAGGCGCTCTTGCCGGAACGCGCCCCGCCGAGGACGAGGGTCATGCGGGGCGGGATCTGCAGCATGCCCCTCCATCGCCCCAACCC
>NZ_VRVG01000181.1:0-7469 GCF_008040085.1 Methylobacterium sp. WL7
CCCGCCCCCGCCGGAGGACGTTCCGCCCCGCCGCTGGGGCGGGCCCCGCTGGTAGGGCGGCGACCCGGATCAGATCCGGGCCGGGGCCTTCTTGAGGGCGGCCGCGAAGGCCTTGAGCTGGCGGTTCAGATCCGCCAGCTCGTTCAGCGCGATGGTCTTGTGACCGTCGCGGACCGCGCGCTCGATGTCCTCGACCTGGAGGCTGACGACGCGGCGGATGGCAGTGGCGACTTGTTCTCGGGTCATCGATGCGAGGGTCTCGTTCGCGCGTCCTGGCGGGCC
This sequence comes from Methylobacterium sp. WL7, assembly GCF_008040085.1. NCBI lineage: Bacteria > Pseudomonadati > Pseudomonadota > Alphaproteobacteria > Hyphomicrobiales > Methylobacteriaceae > Methylobacterium > Methylobacterium sp. WL7. Next base: position 283 of record NZ_VRVG01000181.1, read on the forward strand.
ACAACGGACGGCCGGACCACGGCCGCCGACACCGCCCGGTGATAGGCCGGTAGGCTTAACCGTTGGTGTCCGGAGGCCCCGCCATCCCCGGAAACCGGGTCCGCCGCAGCCCGTCAGCGACCTCGGATCTCGCCCCGCCGCATCGGCATCGCGTCGATCGTGGCGAACAGTTTTTGGGGCGGGATCGGCGCCGCCTCCGTGAGCTTGGCGCCACCGTCCTTGCCGACCAGGACCGCACGGAATTCGCCCGCCGGCAGGGACAGGTGCGCGCGCAAGGCCCGGGCCGCGGCGCCGTCCCCGACCGCCTCCAGCACCACGAGGTCGCGCTCGGCCGCCCCGCCCCGCATCGGGCCGAGCGCCGCCCGCTGCGCCCGCAGGTCCGGGTCGTCCGGATCGGGGGCCGACAGCACCAGCACCCGGGAGCGCCAGCGATAGGCGTCGAGCGGTCCGGCCATCGTGGCTCCTGCCGTCAGGGCGGCCAGTCCGAGGCCGATCAGGGTCGCGCGCATCGTGCCTCCTGGCCCGCCGATCCCGGTCAACGCGCGGGGCGCCCCATTGGCCGCCGCCGCCTCGCGCCCCAGATCGGGGGTCGCAGGCAGAACACCCGGGAGTCTTTCATGAACGCCGTGAACCGCCGCATCGTCCTGGCGTCGCGCCCGCACGGGGAGCCGAAGCCCGAAAACTTTCGCCTGGAGGAGGGGCCGGTGCCGGAGATCGGGCCGGGCCAGATCCTGCTGCGCACCCGCTGGCTGTCGCTCGACCCGTATATGCGCGGCCGGATGAGCGACGCGAAATCCTACGCGACCCCGGTGCAGATCGGCGAGCCGATCACCGCCGAGGTGGTCGGCGAGGTCGTCGCGTCGAAGCATCCGGACATCCCGGTCGGGGAGCTGCGAACGGCCTTCGCGGGCTGGCAGGAATTTTTTGCGAGCGACGGCAAGGGCACCCGCCGGGTCGATCCGGACGCCGCCGCGCCCTCGACGGCGGTCGGCGTGCTCGGGATGCCGGGCATGACCGCCTATACCGGCCTGCTCAACATCGGCAGGCCCAAGCCCGGGGAGACCGTGGTGGTGGCCGCCGCCGCCGGGCCGGTGGGTTCGCTCGTCGGGCAGATCGCCAGGCTGAAGGGCGCCCGCGCTGTCGGGATCGCGGGCGGGCCGGACAAGTGCCGCTACCTCACGGAGGAGCTCGGCTTCGACGCGGCGGTGGACCATCGCGGGGCCGACCTGCCGGGGGCGCTGACCGAGGCCTGCCCCAAGGGCATCGACGTGTATTTCGAGAATGTCGGCGGCGCGGTTTTTTCGGCCGTGATGCCGCTGCTCAACCCGTTCGCCCGGATCCCGGTCTGCGGCCTGGTCTCGGCCTACAACGCCACCGAGGCGCCCCCCGGCCCGGACCGGCTGCCCGGCCTGATGCGCGCGGTGCTCACGAACCGCCTGCACATCCAGGGCTTCATCGTCTGGGATTTCGCCGACCAGGCCGAGACCTTCCGGCGCGAGGTCGGGGCCTGGATCCGGGAGGGCAAGGTCCGGTACCGGGAGGACGTGGTCGAGGGCCTCGAGAACGCACCCGACGCGTTCATCGGCCTGCTGAAGGGCCGGAACTTCGGCAAGCTGGTCGTGCATATCCCGTGAGCGGGGCTTGCCGCGAAAATGGAACATAGATAGAACATAAAAGTTCGGCAGCATGCGGATAGCGGGCACAAATCCGCACCGCAGGTTGCCGCCTCGACGGCCCGGGCGCATGAGTCCGCGGCCGCCGGGTGATGAGCCCAGTGAGATCCGTACGGTAAGGAGAGAGCGATGGCGGGCAGCGTCAACAAGGTGATTCTGGTGGGCAACCTCGGGCGCGACCCGGAGATGCGCCGCCTGGGCTCGGGCGACCCGGTCTGCAACCTGCGGCTGGCGACGTCCGAGTCGTGGAAGGACAAGGCCTCCGGCGAGCGCAAGGAGAAGACCGAGTGGCACTCGGTCGTGATCTACAACGACAACCTCGCCCGGGTGGCCGAGCAGTACCTGCGCAAGGGCTCGAAGGTCTACATCGAGGGCCAGCTCCAGACCCGGAAGTGGACCGACAATTCGGGCGTCGAGAAGTACACCACCGAGGTGGTGCTCCAGCGCTTCCGCGGTGAGATGACGATCCTCGACGGCCGCAGCGGCGGTGGCGGCGGCGACTTCGCGGGCGAGGACGAGGGCGGCGGCCAGATCAGCCGCGGCGGCGAGTCCGGCGGCGGCCGGGGCGGCGACCGCGGCGGTGATTTCGGCGGCGGCCGCGCCCAGGGCGGCGGCGGCGGACGTCCGGCCCCGGCTTCGTCCGGCGGCGGTGGCGGCGGGGCCCGCGGTGGCTACGACCTGGACGACGATATCCCGTTCTAGGGTCTTTCGGGATCTCTCAGACCCGCCGCTCACCGCGGCGGGTTTTTTTCTGAGTGATTGCGTAGTCTGCAAACCGGCGCACGGTTGCTTGCTCTGGATTGCATCAGGTTTTCCACACGCCCCCGAACCGTCCAGTATCGCCGTCGCACTCAAGATCGCCAACGGCGTTCCCGAAACGTTCGGGTCGGGTCATGCCGTCGTCAGCCGAGTCCGCCTCGCTGCGACTGATGCACCCCGAATCGTCATCGCGAGCGGAGCGAAGAAACCCAGGGAAACGCCACGTCCGGAGATCGCGCGCCGCACTGGCTTGCTTCGTTGCGCTCGCGATGACGGTGGGCGGCCGACTGATGGCGGTCTACGCCGCTCCCCGTATCGGCGTGCCGCCTGTCCCCGGCGCCGCGGTCCCTGCCCTCCCGGGAGTTTCCGTCACAGCGCCACGCCGGCGGTCCCGCCGACCGTCAGGACGACCGGGCGCGGGCCGGCATCGGAGTCGCCGCCATCCTCCAGCCAGGCCAGCCCCTGCCGGAAGGCCCGCCCGGGCGGCGCGCGCTTCGCAGCGCGATGAATTCCATCGACCGCAGCATGCGACATGGATCTACTGTCGGCCACATGGTATATCCGTCCGACTCAGCGCGGTTCGGCGGCGTCCGCACTATCTGTCTCGCCTGAATATTGAATATCGGCTCGCCGATCGATCGCGAAATTGACGACACCGGGATTTAACCTGGGTCCGGACAGGTCCTCGCTCTCGGAGAGGTACCTGCGACGCGAAGGGAACCGCACGGGGAGACCCGTCGATGCCCGATGTCTAAGCCTGCCAGCGTCGATATCTCCATCGTATCCGGGAGCCGGAAGATGTCAGATCTCTGTGCGATCGAAGATTTCATCACCGAGGCCGAACACCACATCCGACAGGCGGAAGCACTGCTGGCGGACCTCGAAGCGATGCGGTCGAGCGAGGCCCGGCGCCTGCGGGCCTGCATGTATCTCACCGCGCTGCAGCGGCTGAAGCGCATGATCGAGACCCACCATCCCGCGGAGGCGGCGGACGATGCCCCGCTTCCGGCCGCCATCCTGCCCGGGCCGAAGCGGCTGCGCTGGTGGCCCGTGCCGCGGATGGCGATCGAGACCGGTTTCTTCCGGCGCCGCGCCGGCTGATGCTCCGGTGATCGACGCCCCCGAACGGGACCGCGATCACCGGACCGAAGGGGGACCGTCAGGGGGGCGACCATGCCCAAGCGAGCACTGATCGTCAGCCTGCCGATCCTGGTCCTGTTCGTGGTCCTGCCGCTGGGGCGGGTGGCCGGGCGGGATCAGCGCGGCCCGGTCCACCAGGCGGCGGAGATCGAGGGCCTGGTCAACAGGGCCGCCGAGCTGATCGAGAGCGAGGGCCGCACCGCCTTCCCGGCGTTCCGGCGCAGGAACAGCCCCTGGCGCTACGGCGACGTCTACCTGTTCGTCGTCGACATGCACGGGACCGTGCTGTTCAACGCCGCCCATCCGAACCGCGAGGGCCGCGACCTGCTCCAGGAGCACGACGCGGCCGGCAAGCAGTTCCACAAGGACTTCATCGGGATCGTGCGGGAATCCGGGTCCGGCTGGGTCGACTACATGTTCCCGCGGCCCCGGCGCAGCACGCCCGAGGTGAAGTGGAGCTACGTCTGCGCCACGACGGTCGAGGACGTCCCGGCGCTGGTGGGCGCGGGCGTCTACGTCGAGTGAGGCCCCGCCCTCACAGCATCGGGATGCCGCCGGTCACCGGCACGAGGGCGCCCGACATAAAGCTGCCCTCGCGCGAGGCGAGCAGCACGTAGGCGCCGGCGAGTTCCGCGGGCTGGCCGGCGCGGCCCAGCGGTGTCTGGGTGCCGAGCTCTTCCAGCTCCTCGGGGCTCTTCACGATCGGCTGGATCGGGGTCCAGACCGGGCCGGGCGCCACGCAATTCACCCGGATGCCCTTGGGCGCGAGCAGGTTCGACAGGCCGATGGTCAGGCTGGCGATGGCGCCCTTGGTGGCGGCGTAGATCAGCATGTTCGCGCCCGCGACCTTGGCCTGGACGCTGGTCGAGTTCACGATCGCGCCGCCCGGCTTCATGTGCGGCACCGCGGCCTGGGCGAGGTAGTACATCGCGAAGACGTTGGCCCGGAACGAGCCCTCGATGTCGGCGGCGTTCAGGTCGTCGAGCCCTTCGTTGACCACCTGGGCGGCGGCGTTGTTGACCAGCACGTCGAGCCGCCCGAACGCGGCCATCGTGCGGTCCACCAGCGCCCGGCACTGGGCCTCGTCGCGGATGTCGCCCGGCAGGAGCAGGCAGCGGCGGCCGGCCTTCTCGACCCAGGCTTTGGTGTCCTCCGCGTCCGACTGCTCGACCTCCAGGTAGGAGATCGCCACGTCGGCGCCCTCGCGGGCATACGCGATCGCCACGGCCCGGCCGATGCCGGAATCGCCGCCGGTGATCAGCGCCGCCTGCCCGGTGAGCAGACCCTTGCCGACGTAGCTCTCCTCGCCGTGGTCGGGACGCGGCGTCATTTTCGAAGTGAGGCCGGGCCGCTCCTGCTGCTGGTCGCCGGGAAAGGGCGGCCGGGGACCGGCCTCGCGGGGATCGTCGGTCATCGGGCGCGGTTTCCTGCAGGACGGGGCATCTGGGGCGCGCTTCGACCGGTCGTATCAGGCTGGCGAACCACGCGGCGCCATCGGGGGCGCACGCGAAAAAGCCGCCTCGCTCCGCGATCCGGGCCGGACGCGGAGACAGGGCGGTGAGCCGCGACGTGGCGGGCGGTCGAGCGGGGCGTCAGAACGCCCGGTCGCGGGCGGCGTGCGGGCCGCCGTAGCGGCGGCGCAGGAAGGACACGACCTTCGGAAGCAGAAGGGCGATCAGGATCTTACGCATCGGGCGGTCTCGCATCGCGGGTTCGTGATCCGGCAATGCGCAGTGGTCACCGCGGTTCCGTGACGCGCCGTCACAGCGCCAGGGTCAGGGTCACCGGGGCGTGGTCCGAGGGCCGCTCCCAGCCGCGGGCGTCGCGCAGGACCTCCACCGCGCGGACCGTGCCGGCCAGCTCCGGCGAGACCCAGGCATGGTCCAGCCGCCGGCCCTTGTTGGCCGCCGACCAGTCCGGGGAGCGGTAGCTCCACCAGGTGTAGATCTTCTCCGGCTCCGGGGTGAGGTGGCGGGCCGCATCGATCCAGCCGGCCTCGCCGCGCAGCAGCTCCAGGGCCTCGGTCTCCACTGGGGTGTGGCTCACCACGTCGAGGAGCTGCTTGTGCGACCAGACGTCGTGCTCCAGCGGCGCGACGTTGAGGTCGCCGACCAGGATCGCCGGGCCGGCGACGCGCTGGCCGCCCCAGGCGCGCAGCTCACCCAGGAAATCGAGCTTGTGGGCGAACTTCGGATTCAGCGCGCGGTCGGGCACGTCGCCGCCCGCCGGGACGTAGAAATCGTGCAGCACGATGCCGGCCGCGGCCCCCGCCTCGGGCCCGAGCACCGCCGAGATGTGCCGGGCGTCCTGCTTCTCGCAAAAACCCATCACGCCGCGGGTGTGCAGGGGGAAGCGGGACAGGATCGCGACGCCGTTATAGCCCTTCTGGCCGGCGAACATGACGTGCTCGTAGCCGGAGCCGCGCAGGGCTTTGAGCGGGAACGCGTCGTCCGGGCACTTGGTCTCCTGGAGGCAGAGCACGTCCGGCTTGTGCTCGGCCAGGAAGCGCAGGACCAGGTCGATGCGCAGCCGCACCGAGTTGATGTTCCAGGTGGTGACGGACAGGCGCACGGGCGGGGTCTCGGGTTGCGTCTCGGGCTTGGGGAGGTGAGATAAGCCGCCTTGTCGTTCCGGGGCGCCGGAGGCGAGCCCGGAATCCAGATCCTCTGACGGTGCGGGTGCTTGCGTCGTCGGCGGTCATGGATCCCGGGCTCCGCTGCGCGGCCCCGGGATGACGCGGTGGATGTTTCAGCGATCGGGCAAACCTCGATCCCTTGGCGAATGGGATCCTCGTGAAATGTTGCTCAGCGGAGCATGCCGCATCGCCCCGAAAATCAGTTGGGCTGCTGCGATTGCTGGATCTGCTGCTGCATCGCCTTATCCTCGGCGCGCCCGTAATTGATGAAGAACAGGCCGGCGTCGACGGTCTTGGGCCGCTGCAGGTTCGAGAGCTGCACCGTGGTGATGTAGCCCTGCGGGTCGGTGATCCGCCACTGCGACAGGGTCTTCATCTCGGCATCGAAGAACAGCTGGATCTTCGAGGTGCCGCCGAGCGTCGCCCGGTCCTCCAGGCTGATGCGCACGCCGCCCGGATCGTTGGCGACGTCGGTGACCGAGAGGTCGCGGGCGAGGTCGATTTTTTCACGCAGCAAAAACTTCAGCGGCGTCTGGGCGATGAAGTAGAGGTCCTGGGTGGCGAGCTTGCGGTCGCGCACCGCCACGGAGGTGCCGTCGGCCACCACCTCCAGCGGCGAGGGCTGGTCGTAGTCGAAGCGCAGGCGGCCGGGCTTGGCCAGCGTCAGCTTGCCGCCGATCCGGCGCCCGTCCGCGCCGATCTGCATGAAGCTGCCCGTCAGGGTGTTCATGGCGTTGAAGTAGGCGTTGGCCTGGGCCAGCACGGTGGCGGCGTCCGCCGGCTCGGACGGGGCGAGCGCCGTGGGCGCGCCCACGGCGGCGACCTTGGGCTCGGCGGCCCTGTGGTCCGCCTTGTCGTAATTCTTGGTGCCGGCCTTGGGGCTGCCGGCCTTCGGCGCCTCCTTGGCCGCGGACTCCTTGGCGGGCTTGGCCGCCGGCTTCCGGGGCGCGGGCGCCGGCGCCGCCGGGGCGGCCTCGGGG
>NZ_VRVG01000182.1:0-7365 GCF_008040085.1 Methylobacterium sp. WL7
GGGGAGGGGAGCGATGGCGGGACCGGACCCGACCTGCCTGCGCTCCGCACGGAGATCGCGCGCCGCTATGCTGGCTTTGTCCGCGACCGGAAGGCTGCCTGACTTCCTCGCGACCCTGCCGGCGCCGCTGGTCTGCGCCCTGGCCGACGACTGGCTGCATCAGGCCCGCCCCGACCAGCTGCCGCCGGCCGAGACCGCGACGCCCTGGACCACCTGGGCGGTGATCGGCGGCCGCGGCTGCGGCAAGACCCGCACCGGGGCCGAATGGGTCGACGCCCTGGCCCGGGGCGACCCGGCCTTCACGCCGGAGCCGGTCGGACGCATCGCGCTCGTGGGCGAGACCCATCTCGACGTGCGCGACGTGATGGTCGAGGGGCCGTCCGGCCTGCTCAACCTGCCGGCCCGGGGCCGGGCGCGCCCGCGCTGGTCGCCGAGCCTGCGCCGGCTCGCCTGGGACAACGGCGCGGTGGCGCAGGCCTTCTCGGCGGAGGAGCCCGACGCGCTGCGCGGCCCGCAATTCGGGGCCGCGTGGTGCGACGAGGCGGCCAAGTGGCGTCGGCCCGAGGCCGCGTTCGACATGCTGCAATTCGGGCTGCGGCTGGGCTCCCGCCCGCGCAACCTCGTCACCACCACGCCCCGGCCGGTGCCGCTGATCCGCCGCCTGCTCGCCGACCCGCGCACCGTGGTCAGCCGCGCCCGCACCCACGACAACGCCCGGCACCTCGCCCCGGATTTCCTGGAGCAGGTGGTCGGGCGCTATGCCGGCACCCGCCTCGGCCGCCAGGAGCTCGACGGCGAGCTGATCGCCGACCGGGACGATGCCCTGTGGGAGCGTGCCGCCCTGGAGGCCGGCCGGGTCGGCGCCGCGCCGGACCTCGCCCGGATCGTGGTGGCCGTGGATCCGCCCGCGACCTCGGGGACGCGCTCGGATGCCTGCGGGATCGTGGCCGCAGGCCGGGCCGGCGCCCAGGCCTACGTGCTGGCCGATGCGAGCCTCGCCCGGGCGAGCCCCCAGGCCTGGGCCGGGGCGGCGCTGGCGCTCTATCACCGGCTCGGGGCCGACGCCCTGGTGGTCGAGGTCAACCAGGGCGGCGAGATGGCCGCCGCGGTGCTGGCCCAGTGCGACCCGGCGGTGCCGGTCACGCCCGTCCGCGCGACGCGGGGCAAGTACCTGCGTGCCGAGCCGGTGTCGCTGCTCTACGCCCGCGGCCTCGTCCACCATGTCGGGGCCTTCCCGGCCCTGGAGGACGAGCTGTGCGATTTCGGTCCGGACGGCCTGTCGAGCGGTGGCTCGCCCGATCGCCTCGACGCCCTGGTCTGGGCGGTGACGCACCTGCTGCTCGACGCGCCCCGCGCGCCGCGGATCCGCGGCCTCTGAGGCCGCCTCGTGCGCTGTCACACGGGAACGTGACGCCAGACTTCATCCTTAAATTGCATACACTCGGAGCGACTGCTATAAACCCGTGTACATCGGAGGGTGGCCCGTGAGCTCGGATGTTAATCCTGAGAGCTGTCTACCCGACGGGGCCCAACGGCGCCTCCGGATGATCGCCGAGACCCTCGGCTGCCCGGTGGGCGATTTCTACGGTGCGGCGACGGTCCGCCCCGACCTGAGTGCGACGGTCGAGCTGCTGCGCCTGTGGAACGCGATCGCGAGCGAGACCGACCGGGCCGCGGTTCTCCGCTGCGCCCGGGAAGCCGCCAACGGCGTCGGCCGTGAAGTCGAGGCCGTCTGATCGGCGTCGATGCGTTCGGTTTTCGCCCCGCATCATCCGAAACGCGGCGGCCATCGTTCGGGACGACGCCTGAGCCCTGCATTCCTCGAATCGGAATACCCTGCAGCCTGAGGCGGTAAGTCTCTCGGTCGGCGGCGGCGCATGGCGCCCGTTCCGCATCGCCTGCGCGCGTCGGCTGCCGACCCGGCGCTTCGGGGTCCCGGAGCGCGGCTGGGATGGCCCGCGCGCGCAGGGCGCCGGATCGTAGCCGTGCCGTCGAGGCGGGCACAAAACAATACGGCGCGCCTCTGCGGGAAGCGCGCCGGGAGTCGGTTCGTGGTCTCTGGAACGAACTGCATCCTGAATACACGACTTCGCCCGTCCGGGCTGTAGCGCTGTCGCCACGGTGCCGGCTCGGGTGCGGTGTATTCGCCGCAGCCGCAATGGTGCCCGCGGGCGCAGGCCGAGAGAATCCCAAGCCTCCCGATCCCGTCCGGCCGTCCCGGGCCGTCGACGATCGGAGAGCGACATCATCATGGCGCAGGAGCGGACCGGCATGGCGACCTTCCTCGATCGGATGGCGCGGGTGGCGCGCCGCGCCGCCGGGGCTCCTCCGGAACCGGCCCTCGTCACCAAGGCCGCCCCGGCCTTCGCGCTCTATACCGACGGGCGGGCGAGTTGGACCGCCCGGGACCCGGCGGCTCTGGCGCGGGCCGGCTACCAGCGCAACCCGATCGTGCACCGGGCGGTCCGGCTGGTCGCCGAGGGGGCGGCCAGCCTGCCGCTCATGGCCACCGGACCGGGCGCCGGCCATGCGGCCGATCTCCTGGCGCTGCTCGCCCGGCCGAACCCGCGCGAGAGCGGCACGCGCCTGCTCGAGACCGTCTACGCGGACCTGACGCTCAGCGGCACCGCCTACCTGGAGGCGGTGAGCCTCGACGGGCGGATCGCGGCCCTGCAGAGTCTGCGGCCCGGCCGGATGCGGATGCTGCCGGGGCCGGACGGCTGGCCCGTCGCCTACGTCTACACGGTGGGCGGCAACAGCCGGCGGTTCGACCTGCCGGCTCCCGGCGCCCCCGAGGTGGCCCCGATCCTGGCGCTCAGCCTGTTCCACCCGGACGACGACTATGCCGGCCTCGCCCCGATCGAGGCCGCCGCCACCGCCCTCGACATCCACAACGCCGCGAGCGCCTGGAACAAGGGGCTGCTCGACAACGCGGCGCGGCCTTCGGGTGCGCTGGTCTTCGCCGGCGCGGCGCTCACCGAGCCGCAGTTCGACCGGCTGAAGGCCGAGCTGGAGGCGAATTACCAGGGGGCGGCCAATGCCGGCCGGCCGCTGCTCCTGGAGGGCGGCCTGGACTGGAAGCCCCTGGCGCTGTCGCCCCGGGACATGGACTTCGTCGAGGCCAAGAACGCCGGAGCCGGAGGCGGGCGGGTGAAGGGCGCGCGCCGCCTGCCCAGATCCGCGCGCTCTCCCTTCCCCCTCTGCGGGCTATCGGATTCACCCATCCCCGGATGTGGCGCGGTTCCCCTCTCCCGTGCGGGAGAGGGACAGGGTGAGGGATGCGCGCTTTCCGGAAAGACCTGTCCCCTCACCCCAACCCTCTCCCGCACGGGAGAGGGGGCGCGTGGCGGCTTTCGCAAGCCGAGGTGTGAACATCGTAGCCCGCAGAGGGGGGGGGGAGAGCGCCTGCCCTTCCTGGACTGGCTGTCCTTGAAGCCACGGCCTCTCAGCCCATCCCAAAAAAACCAACCGAGGACCCTGTCGATGGATGGCCATTTCTCCGGCTACGCCAGCGTGTTCGGCGTGCCCGATCTCGGCCGCGACGTGGTGGTGCCGGGCGCGTTCGCGGCCAGCCTGGCCCGGCGCGGGGCGGCGGGGGTGCGGCTGCTGTTAGCTCAAGACATGCCAGATTAGTCGTGACGCATCAATGGCATAGTTTATAAAAGCAGTTCATACCTACAAATATACCAACATAGAGTCGGCCACTTGCCTTCTGCACGGGACGCGCGAGCGGCGTTCGCTAGGGAGCGGTGCCACCGGCCGCACCCGGTGATTGAAACTTGCCTACCTTCCCCACCGTAGATTGCCTATTCATCCCGATGGAGAGGCGTTGCATTGGTCGTGTTGAGTTTGATCTGCCTGGTAGCCGGTACAACCTTCGCTGGGGCCTCGTTGGTGTTCGAACGGTTCAAGGTTATCCTTGAGGTTGCGAGCGGTGTTCTTTTCCTAGCTGGCCTCTGCATACTTGGCCTAGGATTGCCGTTGTTCCGATAAGCCGCCACTTACGTTCTAATGCTTCACAGATGCCGGTCATCGGTTATCGACGAGCTGAGTGAGAGCCTGTATGTTTGGGTGTCGGCTCTCCTGCCGACCTTCCACGTCCGTCCCGAAGTGCCCCTCAACCCACCGATGGGGCGGGCGTGGATGCTGGTGGCAGCCGGCAACTCAACGTCAACTTCCTATCGCTATCCTGTCTTCGTCGGGGCCCCCTCTCGACCTTCCACGCCCGCCGACGGTTTCACTTCGACGGTGGCGGCTCGGCGGGCGTGGATGCTGCAAAATCTAAGGGCGTGCTGGAAACAAGTTGTTCAGCCCTGGGTTGTCGGTCGGATCTGCCCTTACGGCGGAACACCACCGGCCAGCAGCACCTTCGCAGAAAGCGACCGCCGATCATGTTCGAGCTAGCCTTCACGGTGGCTTATTCAGCCGGGGCGTTCGTTGCAGTCGGCGTGATCCTGAGAGGCCTGGCAGTCTGACGCCCACGGTCCCCCAAGCTTTCGCCAGCTTGGCGACTTAAACCAATGCAAGCGCAGACTTTGCGACTGCATCCTCTGGTGTGGCCAACCTGACCACTCCGTGAGCTGCCAACCTGGCGACACACGTGACCGCCAAGCTGGCGCCGACGTTGGCGAAAAGTTTGCGGCAACGTCTCACCGCATCGAGGCCAGCGATGGAACCCAAAATGAACCTCGAAGAGGAGGTCCGGTGGATGCGGCTGCGCGTCGGCACTCTGGAAACGAAGGCCTCCGAAGCGGAGCGCCAGATCCGCGCCTTGAGCTGGGGGGTAGTGCTGCTGTTGGCCGTCGCCTGCGCGGACTTCATCCGAATATTCGTCGGATAAGCGACACCTCGCCTACGATTAGTACCGGCATCAGCGGGATTGCCGGCACGCCGCTGAGCGTGCGCGGGATCGGGCCTCTGCCGATTGCGATTAGGGTCCGCAGAGCGCGGGTGGCAAGGTAATCCGCTTGGCGGAGGCCTTCCCTGGCCCGGCGCATGTCGTCACCAGCACGGCGAACCCTCCGCATCTGCCACCACGCCACCGCGATGATGAACGGGCTGATCAGGCGCATGTCCGTCGTCAGATGATTTGGGACATTCAGCGGTGTTCAGGGACAGAGGCTCTGGTCCATCTGGGGTAGGAGGTTAGGCGGCCTGCGCGTGATGGCGCAAGCGGCGATCCATCAGGGTCTGGCGCTTGATGCGTTCCCGCTCGGTCAGGATCCCTTCGCCGCGTCCGAAGTAGACGTCAGCGGGCGTGAGGTTGCTCAGGCTCTCATGGGCTCGGGCATGGTTGTAGTGTTCGACGAAGTCGGCAACCTGCGTCTCCAACTCGCCGGGCAAGTAGGCGTGTTTGAGCAGGATGCGGTTCTTGAGCGTCTGGTGCCAACGCTCGATCTTGCCCTGCGTTTGAGGATGGCATGGCGCGCCGCGGATGTGGGTCATGCCCCGAATGCCGAGCCAGTCAGCTAGGTCGCTGGCGACGTAGCTCGGCCCGTTGTCGGAGAGCAGGCGTGGCCGCGGCATCACCCGCGCCTGATCGAGCCCAGCCGCCCCCAGCGCCAGGTCGAGCGTGGCGGTGACGTCGCTGGCCTGCATCGTCGTGCACAGCTTCCAGGCGACGATGTAGCGTGAGAAGTCGTCCAGGACCGTCGACAGGTAGTACCAGCCCCAGCCAACGACCTTCAGGTAGGTGAAGTCCGTCTGCCAAAGCTGGTTGGGCGCGGTGGTCTTATCGCGGAACTCGTCGGCGGCCTTGATGACGATATAGGCCGGGCTGGTGATCAGGTCCTGAGACTTGAGCAACCGGTAGACCGTCGCTTCCGAGACGAAGTAGCGGCGCTCGTCGGTGAAGCGCACTGCCAGCTCACGCGGACTGAGTTCAGGCTGCTCCAAGGCCAGAGCAACGATCTGCTCGCGGATCTCCGCAGGTAGACGGTTCCAGACCCGGCTCGGCTGCGAAGGATGGTCATTCAACGCCTCGGGGCCGCCGCGCTGGTAGGCGTCGTACCAGCGGTAGAACGTCGAGCGGGTGATGCCGAGCTTGTCCAGGGTGGCACGCACCGGCAGGTGGGATTGCTCGACCAGCCGGATGATCTCCAGCTTCTCGGGGGCCGGGTACCTCATGCCTCGTCGCCCCCAGCCCCGCTCATGCTTTTTTTAAGCAGACGGTTCTCCAGGACGAGATCAGCCACGACCTCCTTCAGCGCCCCCGTCTCGCGGCGCAGATCCCGCACCTCATCCGTGGTGGCCGCACGAGCCGTGTCGCCGGACAGGCGCCTCTTGCCAGCCTCCAGGAACTCCTTGGACCAGCCGTAGTACATCGAGGCGGCGATCCCCTCACGTCGGCAAAGCTCGGCAATGCTGTCCTCGCCACGCAAGCCTTCCAGCACCACGCGGATCTTCTCCTCGGACGAGAACTGCCGACGTGTGGCCCGGCGAATGTCCTTGATCACCGCTTCTGCCGGCTTCTTGGCCGGTCCGGATGTCTGCTTCATCTTCGCTCCTCAGGGGCTACGATGAACCAGCCATCCTCCGTTCGTGAAGACCCTCATTCTGTCCCACAGGTGATGACGTCGGACAGCGGCGGCATCTACCACCCGCTCGCGTAGATCCTGACTGTAGGGCCGTCCCATCGGTCACTCCTCCTCCAGAGCGATCAGTGAATCAGCCCGCCGCCTCCGCGTGAACCCCGCCGTATCGACTCAGCGCAAACCGAAAACGCTCTAGCTCCGATCTGTGTTCGCTCTGGCCGAGCGTATCTCCGATCTGGCTGCCTCGCCCCGTGCCGTAAAGCGCCGGAGCCTAGAGGCTGTTATGAACTGAATGGGTGAGGTTTGCGTTTTTGGGCATGAGCGCAGGTCGTGCCGGCTATCCCTCTGACGTGTCCGATGAGGAATGGGCGCTGGTTGCGCCGTATCTCACCGATGTGGCCGGGGACCTACGGGCGGTTCCACGGATGGCAGGGGATCGCAAGCCGGAGCCGTCTGCGGTGATCCTGGACAGCCGGACGCTGCGGTCCTCGCCCGAGAGCGGCGAGCGGGCGGGCTACGACGGGGCCAAGCGCAAGCGCGGTTCGAAGGTGCATCTGGCGGTGGACACACCCGGCCACGTGGTGGCGCTGCATGTCACCCCGGCCGATGCCGACGATCGCGGCGAGGTCGATCGCTTGACCGGCGCGGTGCAAGCGGAGACGGACGGAAGCGTCGAGACGGGCTTCGTCGATCAGGGCTACACCGGCGCGCGGGCGGCGGACGCGGCCCAGGCGCACGGTATCGCTCTGGCGGTGGTCAAGGCGCCCGAGGCCAAACGCGGGTTTGTCCTGCTGCCGCGTCGCTGGGTGGTGGAGCGGTCCTTCGCCTGGGC
>NZ_VRVG01000183.1:0-7354 GCF_008040085.1 Methylobacterium sp. WL7
CTCCCTCCCCCCTCTGCGGGGGAGGGTGGGCCGGCCGTCAGGCCGGGTCGGGAGAGGGGCAGCGCGACGGTTCAGGATGTGGCACCCGTCGCGACTGGCCCGGAAGCGGCGCTCCCCTCTCCCGACCCGCTTCGCGGGCCACCCTCCCCCGCAGAGGGGGGAGGGAAACGCGCGTGAGTCCGACTGCAGCCTGCATCCGGTAACGATGTTTGAATGTCTTGGTACCCCGGGGATCGTCCGGCTCCGGCGGCGGCTTCGCTCATCTCGGAGGGGTCGATCCCCGGTCCCGGCGGCTCGGCGGCCGGGGGAAGTCGGGGCGGTACGAGATCCGCCCCGCGATGCGGCCTCAGGCGGCCGCGGCGGCGAGCGCGTGCGGGTTGCCGTTCAGGCCGGCGCAGAGATCGTCGATCTCGGCGAGGTCGAGGGCGTCTCCGGCCCGGCCCGCGATGGTGTCGATCAGGTGGTCCTGCCGGGGGTCGAACGGATGTCCCTGCATCCGGTAGAACTGGTAATAGCGCAAAGCCGCCAGGACGGTGTCACGCTCGCGGTCGGTTACGGTGAAGTGCTGCATGGGTCTTCGTCTTCCCCTTGTGGCTTCAACGAACGCCCGGGCGGGCCGCGACGCCGAACCCGAGCTTGACCGTTGTAACCGGTGGGTAACGACCCGAACAGTTCTTGACAGCTCGCGCGGATGTGATTCGCATCATTTAAGATTTTGGTCCTCGCCGGGGAAACCCGGCGGCGAATCGAAAAGCCGTTCGCCGGCAACGCGTTGCGGCCGCCGGGGCGGTCACAGGCCGAGATCGGCCAGGTAGCGGGGCAGGACCGTGCTCGCCGGCCCGTAGCGCGCGTCGTCGAACGCGTCGGCGTTGTCCGAGGGGTCCAGGTTGATCTCGCAGGTCGGAATCGTCAGCGCCCGGGCCTGCCGCACGTAGCCGGCCGCCGGGTAGACCGCCCCCGAGGTGCCCACGGCCACGAACAGGTCGGCCCCGGCCAACGCCGCCTCGATCGCGTCGAGCTGCATCGGCATCTCGCCGAACCAGACGATGTCCGGCCGCATCCGGCCCGCCGTCCCGCAGGCCGGGCAGGACGAGGCCCGGTTCAGGTCGTGGCGCCAGGGGGTGACCGCCCCGCAGGCGGTGCAGCGGGCCTTGAGCAGCTCGCCGTGCATGTGCACCACCGCGCGCGAACCCGCCCGCTCGTGCAGGTCGTCGACGTTCTGCGTGCACAGGAACAGGCGCCCGCCCCGCGCGGCGAGCCGCGCCTCGGCCTCGGCCAGGGCCACATGCGCCGCGTTGGGCGCGGCCGCGACCACGCCCCGGCGGCGATGGTCGTAGAAGTCGAGCACCGTGTCGGGATCGGCGGCATAGGCCTCCGGGGTGGCGAGCCTCATCGGGTCGAACCGCGCCCAGATCCCGCCGCGGTCGCGGAACGTGCCCAGCCCGCTCTCGGCCGACACGCCGGCTCCGGTCAGCACGAATGGGTTTTTGGGCGTGCTCATGCGGCGTTCTCCATGGAATGGCCGGATATGTCCGCTGGTTGGCTGCGCGGTTTCTTTCGCCCGTGTCGCCCAAGCGCGATCCTGCCGCTCGCTTCACCGAGTGGGAGACACGAAATGTCCGCTGTTGCGCTGCTGGTCATCGACGTCCAGGAATCCTTCCGTCACCGGCCGTTCTGGAGCGCGGCGGACGTGCCGCTCTTCACCGAACGCCTGCAGACCCTCATCGACGGCGCGGCCGCCCGCCGGATTCCGGTGCTGCAGGTGTTCCACGTCGCGGAGACGGGTCCGTTTTCGGTCGAGTCCGGCCATGTCCGCACCCTCGAGCCCATCGTGATCGCGCCGACGGCCGTGTTCCACAAGCGCCGGCACAGCGCGCTGGTCGATACGGGTCTCGCGGGCTGGCTGACGCAGCACGGCATCCGCCGGCTGATCGTGTCGGGGATCCGCACCGAGCAATGCTGCGAGACCACCACCCGGCACGCCTCCGACAGCGGCTGGCAGGTGGATTACGTCACCGAGGCGACGCTGACCTTCGCGATGACCCATCCTGACGGCCGCCGGTTCGAGGCGGACGACATCAAGGCCCGCACCGAGCTGGTCCTGGTGGACCGTTTCGCCCGCATCGCCACGGTGGAGCAGGCGCTCGCCGGCCGGGACCTGCCGGTCGCCGCATGAGCGAGGCAGCGCGGCGCAGCATCCCGGTCCTGGTGGTCCTGCCGCCGGGTACCGTGGTGCTCCTGCCCGGCGCGTCGTCCCGGGTGCTCGGCCGCGAAGCCGATCCGGACGACGCGGCCGCCGAGGCACGGATCGTCGACTGGCTGCGCGGCGCGGTCCGGCCGGGCCACACCCTGGTCACGGTGTGCGAGGGCACGCTGATGGCCGCCCGCGCCGGGCTGTTCGACGGCTATGCCTGCACCACCCATCACGCGAGCTGCGCGCGGCTCGCCGCCCTGGCGCCCCGGGCGCGGGTGCTGGAGAACCGGCTGTTCGTGCAGGACCGGGACCGGTTCAGCAGCGCCGGCGTCACCGCGGGCGTCGACCTGATGCTCCACCTCGTCGCCGACTGGGCCGGCCCGGCCGCGGCGCTGGCGGCGGCCCGGACCCTGGTCGTCTACATGCGGCGCGGGCCCGACGACCCGCAGCTCTCGCCCTGGCTCGAGGGCCGCAGCCACCTGCATCCGGTGGTGCACCGCGCCCAGGACGCGATCGCGGCCGAGCCCGGCCGGGACTGGTCCCCCGAGATCTTGGGCCGCCTCGCCGGGGCGAGCCCGCGCAACCTCGCCCGGCTGTTCCGGCTCCATGCCGGCATGACCGTGACCGACGCGGTCAACCGCGCCCGGATCGCGCTGGCCCGGGACCTGATCGCCCAGACCGACCTCGCCCTGGAGCAGGTCGCCGACCGCGTGGGCTTCGGCTCCGCCCGCCACATGCGTCGCGTCTGGCGCCTCTTCCACGAAGCCGCCCCCTCGACACTCCGAACCCAAGTCCCGGTTTCGAAAGGTCCGTGACCTTTCGCGGGTCCAGGGCAGAGCCCTGGTCTCTCAGGGGCTCCGCCCCCGAACCCCTGCCAAAGGGCTGAGCCCTTTGGGAACCCATGACGTGCGCACTCTGGACCCCGCCGGACGGCTGTGCCCTCCTCGCGTCGTTCGAATCGGCGCGGACGATGCATCCGCCCGTCCCGACAGGCGCCCGCGGGCGCGGAGGAGAGCGCGCCATGCCCGAATACGACCTGGCGATCCGCGGCGGTACGGTGGTCACCGCGAGCGACACGGTGCGGGCGGATGTCGGCGTGCGCGGCGGGCGGATCGTGGCTGTGGCCGAGGGCCTCGCCGACGCCGCCCGGGTGATCGACGCCTCCGGCTTGCTGGTCCTGCCCGGCGGCATCGACAGCCATGTCCACATCGCCCAGGACCCCGGCCCCGGCATCGTCATGGCGGACGACTTCGCCAGCGCGACCCGGGCGGCGGCGGCCGGGGGCAACACCTGCGTGATGCCGTTCGCGGTCCAGCCCCGGGGCGGCTCGCTGCGCGGGGCGGTCGACGCCTATCGCGCCAAGGCCGAGGGCCAGTGCCACGTCGACGTGGCGATCCACATGATCGTCTCGGACCCGAGCGAGGCGGTGCTCGGCCAGGAGCTGCCGGCGCTGGTGGCCGACGGCTACACCTCGTTCAAGGTGTTCATGACCTACGACGACCTGGTCCTGAACGACCGCCAGCTGCTGGACGTGTTCCACGTCGCGCGGCGGCAGGGCGCCCGGGTGATGGTCCACGCCGAGGGCTACGACGCGATCCGCTATCTCAGCGACCGGCTGGAGCGGGCGGGCGAGACGGCACCCTACGGCCACGCCCTGTCCCGGCCCGAGGTGGTCGAGCGCGAGGCGGCCCACCGGGCGATCAGCCATGCCGAGCTGATCGACCTGCCGATCGTGATCGTCCACGTCTCGGGCCGCGAGGCCACCGAGCAGATCGCCTGGGCTCAGGCGCGGGGGTTGAAGATCCGGGCCGAGACCTGCCCGCAATACCTGACCCTGACGGCCGAGCACATGAAGGGGCTCGGGCTCGACGACCCGATGGCGGGCGCGAAATACGTCTGCTCGCCGCCGCCCCGGGACGAGGCCAGCCAGGAGGCGGTCTGGTCCGGCATACAACGCGGGATCTTCGACGTGGTCTCGTCGGACCACTCGCCGTTCCGCTACGACGACCCGCAGGGCAAGCTGAACCCGCGCGGCAAATCCTCGTTCCGCTGGATCCCGAACGGCATCCCGGGGGTCGAGACAAGGCTGCCGGTGTTCTTCTCCGAAGGCGTCTCGAAGGGGCGGATCAGCCTCAACCAGTTCGTCGCGCTCACCGCCACGAACCACGCCAAGCTCTACGGCCTGTATCCACGAAAAGGTTCGATCGCCCCGGGCTTCGACGCGGACCTCACCCTGTGGGACCCGAACAAGCGCGAGACGATCCGCCAGGAGATCCTGCACCACGGCTCCGACTACACCCCCTGGGAGGGCTTTGCGGTCACAGGCTGGCCCGTGATGACGATCGCGGGCGGCCAGGTGATCGCCGAGGACGGCAAGGTCCTGTCCGAGCCGGGCCGCGGCCGGGTGCTCGACCGGGCGGTCGATCCGGCGGAGCGGCGGGGCGCCTGACGGCCCCTGGCCCGGCCCTTGCTCCCCGGTTCGAGGCTGGGGGTGACCAGGCTGGATCAAGGCCGCGGACATATCCTCGGCCGGATCGGGCATTGGTCCCCTCTCCCGAGCGGGAGAGGGACAGGGTGAGGGATGCGACGTCTCTGGATGGACCTGTTCCCTCACCCCAGCCCTCTCCCGCACGGGAGAGGGGGCACGTCGCGGGCTTCGCGCGCGAAGGTGCCTCAACCATGTGCCGCCTGTAGCCGCAGCCGGGGGAGCCTCGCATGAATGTCGAGCTGATCGGCCTGACCAAGCGCTACGGCGCGGCGACCGCGGTCGATGCCGTCGACCTGAAGGTGCCGTCCGGGGCCTATTGCTGCCTGCTCGGCCCCTCCGGCTGCGGCAAGACCACGACGCTGCGGATGATCGGCGGCCATGAGCGCGCCAGCGCCGGCGACGTGGTGATCGGCCCGAAGGCGGTGGGCGACGCGACGCCGGCCGAGCGCGGCACCGCCATGATGTTCCAGAGCTACGCCCTGTTCCCGCATCTCGACGCGCGGGACAACGTCGCCTTCAGCCTGCGGATGCGCGGCGTCGGCAAGGCCGAGCGCCGGGCCAAGGCGATGGCGATGCTCGATCTCGTGCAGATGGGCCACCTCGCCGGGCGCCTGCCGGCCCAGCTCTCGGGCGGGCAGCAGCAGCGCGTCGCGCTCGCCCGGGCCCTCGTCACCGGCCCGAAGGTGCTGCTCTTGGACGAGCCGCTCTCGGCGCTCGACCCGTTCCTGCGGGTGCGGATGCGGGTCGAGCTGAAGCGGATCCAGACCGAGCTCGGGCTGACCTTCATCCACGTCACCCACAGCCAGGAGGAGGCGATGGCGCTCTCCGACCTCGTGGTGGTGATGAATGCCGGCCGGATCGAGCAGGCCGCCGACCCGCGCACCGTGTTCGAGCGGCCGGCCACCGCCTTCGTGGCCCGGTTCATCGGCGGCCACAACGTGATCCGCCTGCCCGACGGGATGATCGCGGTGCGGGCCGACCGGATGCGGCTGGGCGCCGAGGCCGGCCCGCAGGCGCTGCCGGCCCGGGTGGTCGCGGTCGAGTACCAGGGCACCAGCGTCCATGTCGGGCTCGACGCCGACGGGCTGGAGCGGGCGCCCGACAGCTCGGCCGCCCTGACCGCCGTGCTCAGCGATGCCGCCTTCGCGGCCCGCCCGCTCCGGCCGGGCGACACGATCCCGGTCGGCTGGGACGAAGCCGCAGCCCACCGCCTCGACGCGTAGACCTTTGGAGACGAATATGGACCCGTTCTCGAAGCCGAGCCGGCGCACGCTCCTGAAAGGGGCCGCGGCCCTGGCGGCGACGCCGGTGACCGGCTTCCCGGCCGTGCACGCGGCCGAGCCCGTGACCCTGCGCTACCTCGGCACCGCGGTGAGCCAGTCCGCCGACATCGCCCGGAAGGTGAAGGAGGATCTGGGCATCACCCTCGAATACATACCGGTGGTGACCGACGAGGTGACCAAGCGGGTGGTCACCCAGCCGAACTCCTTCGACCTGGTCGACACCGAGTATTTCAGCCTCAAGAAGATCATCCCGTCGGGCAACCTCGGCGGCCTGGACGCCAAGCGGATCAAGCTCGCCGACCAGATTTCCTCGGTGTTCACCAAGGGCGAGGTGGCCGGCAAGCGGATCGGCGACCAGGGCACCGCGCCCAAGAAGGTGTTCTACCTCGAGGGCCAGGCCGCCAAGACCTTCGCGTCCGCGCCGACCGAGTGGCTGACCCTGATCCCAACCACCTACAACGCCGACACGCTGGGCATCCGGCCCGACCTGATCAAGCGGCCGGTGGAGAGCTGGAAGGATCTGCTCAACCCCGAGTTCAAGGGCAAGGCGTCGATCCTGAACATCCCGTCCATCGGCATCATGGACGCCGCCATTGTGTTGGAGGCCACCGTCTACTACACCTACGGCGACAAGGGCAACATGACGAAGCCCGAGATCGACCGCACCATCAAGGTGCTGATCGAGGCCAAGCGCGCCGGCCAGTTCCGGGCCTTCTGGCAGGACTTCAACGAATCCGTGAACCTGATGGCGTCCGGCGAGACGGTGATCCAGTCGATGTGGTCGCCCGCCGTCACCAAGGTGCGGGCGCAGGGCGTGCCGTGCACCTACCAGCCCCTCAAGGAGGGCTACCGCGCCTGGGCCCAGGGCTTCGGCATCCCGAAGACCCTGAGCGGCCGGAAGCTCGACGCGGCCTACGAGTTCATCAACTGGTTCCTGTCGGGGTGGGCCGGGGCCTACCTCAACCGCCAGGGCTATTATTCCGCGGTGCTGGAGACCGCGCAGGCGCACATGCAGCCCTACGAGTGGGCGTTCTGGATGGAGGGCAAGCCCGCCGAGAAGGACATCCTGGGCCCGGACGGCACCCTGATCGAGAAGGCCGGCGCCACCCGCGACGGCGGCTCCTTCGACCAGCGCATGGGCTCGGTCGCCTGCTGGAACGCCGTGATGGACGAGAACACCTACATGGTGCGCAAGTGGAACGAGTTCATCGCCGCGTGAGCGCCGTGCCTGGCCCCTTCTCCGCCCCGGCTCTCGGGCGGCCCCGAGCGCCGGCCCCCTCCCCCCTCTGCGGGGGAGGGTGGCCCGCGAAGCGGGTCGGGAGAGGGGAGCGCCGTATCCGGAAAAGTCGCGACGGGCGTGAAACCCAGAACCGTCGCGCCGCCCCTCTC
>NZ_VRVG01000184.1:0-7191 GCF_008040085.1 Methylobacterium sp. WL7
GGGCGGGCGGGGCCAGCCCGCCGCTCCCAGGTTTCGGGGGGACCGATAGGTCCTATTTGGTGATCCGTACCGAGACCGGATCGCTGCCCGGAAAGCTCTCTTCCAGCGCCTCGTCGAGCCGCTCCTCCATCCGGTCCGCCCTGTTCGCGGCGAGGTCCCGATCCGCAGCCGGGGATCCGGCCGAGAGCGCGGTCGAACGCCGGCGCGCCGTAGACCGGAACACGTCGTAGACCAGCAGGCCGAGCCCGGCGGCGATCAGCAGGGCCGGCACGGGGTTCACCCGCACGTCGGCGACGAACCGCTCGACCGCCTCGCCGGCGGCCTGGCCGGACCGCTTTAGGTCGCCGAGATCCCGGGGGATGCCCGGCCCCTGAAGGCGGGATTGCAGATCGCCCAGCGTGCGATCCAGGCGCCCGCGGCTCGCCTCCACATCCTGCTCGAGTTCGTCCGCCGCGTTGGTCATGGGATCCTGCACTCCGGTGGAGCATCGCCCCCGGGCGCCGGTTTCCGGCGCTCGGGACGATGCGAAATCGAAACGTTCAGGCCTCGTCCCGGAGCGGATGTCCAGGACGATCGGCGAGAACCTGCGCGTCTCGGCCGATCTGCCGTCGCTCCGGGATCCGCGCTCCGCGACGCGGCGCTAGAGGTCCGGCGTCGGCAGCACGTCGACCGGGACCAGGGCCCGCGACCGTGGCACCGGCCGGATCCCGGGTGGGTTGATCAGCCGGTAGAGCGCGACGCCGGCCAGCATGGCGGCGGCCGCGGTCAGGACGGGCCGGCGCCGGGCGGCGGCCCGGACCGCGTCGGACATCTCACCGAACGAGCGGCGGGACACGTCCTCGGCCAAGCCGCCGACGCCGAGCGCGGCCTGATCGAAGAAGGCTTTCAGTTGCGGCAGCCCGTCGAAGCCGGTGCCCATGTCCCGGATGGCGTCGCCGACATCCGAGACGGCCCGGGCCGCATCGGCCCGCCGTTTGCCGGCATAGCCGTGGGCCTGATCGCGCAGGGCGTCGACGAACCCGCGCGCCGCGCTCCGGTCCGGCCCGGAAGAGGCCGGGCCTCGATCCTGGGCACCGTCGCGCATCAGGCTGTTCCTCCGGCAGGCATACTGTGTGGGGGAAGCCGGCAGCAGCCCATCCAGTTCCGCGGCCGGTCGGGGGCGTCGGGCCTTCCGGTGTCGCGGATACGCCGGCGCGGTCCGTTCAGCCCGCCCGAATTCCAGCACCGGGCGCAGCCTATGTTAACAAAGCCTCACCCCGTCGACTTGATTTTAACGGTTTGTTAATCATTACGATCAGTTTAATCACCCCAACGTCTACAGGCAGGGAGAGGGCACCCCGTGAGCGAGCTGCAGCGGCTTTTGAACGATCCGCGCTTCCGCACCGCCGACAAATCGAAGCGCGAGCCGGGCGCTGCCCCGGAAGCCAATCTCGGCAACGTCCTGCGGGTGGTGTCATCCCTGAACGAGCAGGCCCCGCTGCCGACGCCGCAATCGTCGCCGCAGGATTGGGACGCGCTGATCCACCGGGTGCAGGCCGCGGCCCGCCAGGCACGCGAAGTCGAGGCCCAGGCGCGGGAGCGCGAGGAGCGCATCGAGCACGTGCTGGAGCGGGTCCGCGACGACATCACCGCGTCCAACGAACGGGCCCGCATCGCCGAAGTGCAGGCGCGGGACGCGCAGGTCCGCGCGGAAGCGCAGGTCATCGCCGCCGAAGAGCGCGTGAAGGCGGCCGAGGCCCGGGCCCGGGCCGCGGAGGATCGCGCGCGTCACGCCGAAGAGTGGCTGGCCCGCGTCCAGGACGCGATCATGTCCGAATTCTCCGACCTGACCGATCAGGCCGCCGCATGAGCAGCAGCCCGGCCCGAGCGCAAGCGGTCCCCCCGGAGGTCGAGCCGGTGGACCGGGTGGTCGCGCTGTTCTCAGGACCCGACACCGCCGGGTCCGCGGAGGACGAGGATTGGTCGGCCTCGCTGCTGGCCGTCCGGGGCGTCGCGGCCCGGGTCCGCGAGATGCAGAAGCGCGCACGCGAGTCCGTCCGGGATGCGCAGCGCTCGGTCCGCGAGGCGGATGCGGCGGCGCGGGCGGCCGAGGACCGGGCTCGCCATGCCGAGGCGACGATGCGCGAGGCGGTCGCCCGCGCGGAGCGGGCCGAGGAACAGGTCCGCTTGGCGGCCGAGCGGGCCGACCGGGCCGAAGCCCGCGCCACCGAGGCGCATATGTGGCTGCGGCGCATGCACGAATGCATGGTCAGCGAGTTCGGCACCCTCGCGGCGGAACCGACCCGGCCCTGACGTGCCGCCGCGGTCACGCGACCGTCGGAGCCGCCGCGACGTCCACCGCGTGCTGCGCCCAGGCGTAGGGCTCGATATGGCCGTGATACACGGCGATCTCGAGTTGCAGGACCCGGACGCACTCGGCCGACAGCTCCGTCAGGATGTCGTAGCCCTCCTCGTCCACCGCGGACCGGACCGACACGAACGGCCGGTGATCGTCGTAGGTGACGAGGACTTCCTGTTCGGCATACGGATCGAGCGGGTTAATACAATAATGGGCCGGCATCTGCCTTCACTCCCGAGATGATGTCACGCAGGATGCCTCTAGTTCCGGGTTGTAACAGCCCGATGAAGAGTGCCGACCGCCCTGATGCACGGATCACAACCCGAGCGGGGCGACGGGGCCGGACGCGATAGGCAGCGGTGCGATTGGGAGAGGCGCGGAAAACTCGGCCCGGAGGGCTGCGAGCGCCGCGCGGATCGCCAGCGTCACCGAGCGCGGCGCGCGCGCGGCCTGGGCGCGCAGCTGAAGCTGCTGCAGCTCATGCCGGAGCACCCGCCGCCCGGGATCGCCGGGGATCCCGTAATCCGCGGTGAGCAGGCTCAGCAGCTGCCGGCCGAACGGATCCGCAAGAAGGGCCGCCATCAATCCATCCCGATGCAATACAGAGACCCGCTAATAGCGGCTTATGCTCTATCGCTCAGTATAAACCGCTGATTGGCGACTCCATAGCCGGAATGATAGGCGTAGATTACTGACTTGCGTACCCCCCGCGCAGGCCAGTACCGGCGAGGCGGGAGGGGGAGCCTTGCTCGCCCGCCTCGCCGGTACCCCCGGCTCCCGGTCCTCGCTCCGATGCGCCCGCTTACGCCGGACCGGCATCCCCTCCGGCGGCGAGCGCCCCGGGCCGACTCCGTATCCTTGCTCCGTATCCGTGCGGGGCCACGCGCTCCTGCGATGCGCCGGCGGTCGCCCGGTCTGTGCGCAACCTGCACCGATCCCGGCGTCCTGTTGAATTCGCCTCAAAACGACCAATCGTTTTAATGGCGAAACAACAATTCCCGGCGATGATTGCTGCATTCGGGCAATTCTAAGCTGTCCAGCGAGCAGGCCACCGTGACCCTCAGCCTCGTTCTCAGTATCACCGCCCCGCTGCTGACCGGCGTCGGCGCCCTGCTTTGGGCCGGGTTCGTGGCCCCGTGCCTCGACGAGGCGCCGGAAGCGGGCGCGCGCCGCGACCTGCGGACCTGGTAGCGCGCCTCACCACGCGGGCCCGCCACCGGGGACCGGCGGGTCCGCTCACGGCATGCGGCGGATCCCGGTGATGTTCTCCGGCGAAAGGTCGGCCGCGAGACTCCGGTGCGGCGGAGTCGCGGCGGCCCGCACCCGGGTCGGCGGCGGCCTGCCATGGTCGGCCGCGCCCGGGACCATCGCGGCCTGCCGGTCCGGCCAATCCTCGAGCTTCAGGTGCCGGGCCGGCTTCTGATCGCCGCAGCCGTCGCAGACCGAGACGAGCCACGATTGCCAGAGGCCGTCGGTCTTCTCCTGTGCCGAGCGCGCCTGCTCGCGATGCGCGGAGGCCAGCGGCAGGGTGTCGAGGTCGGCTTGCTGCCTGGGGGGCGCCAGGGTCCGGAGCTCGTCGAGCTGGACGTCGCGCTTGGCCGGCAGGCCGGATGCCGGTCCGGACCCGGGCGACGCGTTGGGCAAGGAGCCCGGCGAGGAGCCGGGCAAGGGATCGGCCAAGGAGCCCGTGGTGCCGGGATCGGGCCGGCAGCCGATGCAGATCCGGGTGCTGATCGCGTCGTCCGCGACCTGGCGCGGGGTCCGGCGCGCGATCGGCCGGGTCTCGGCCGGGCTGGCGCCCCGGCTCGGCGGCTTGGTCTGTCCCACCGCGGTGGTGTTCGGCGCCGTCTCGGTCGAGAGCGGGCCGCCGCCGGTCCCGGTGACGTCCGGCTGCGCGCAGGCCAGGCCGGCCGAGAGCGCCCAGAGCGCAAACCCGGCCGTCGGTATCCGAAGCACGATCATGGGCACCTCCATGAGGGACCAATCCCACAGGTTGCATCGGGTTCGGTACGTCTTTCGGCGGATCGGCTCGCCCGGTCCCGCCCCGCCCGGGTGCCGGCGGCACCGGCCGCGCGTTACCCTCCCGGGAGGCCCTCGCCGGAGGGCCGGTTCTCGGAGGCATCCATGGATCTGGGTTTGAGCGGGCGCCGGGCGCTCGTATGCGCGGCCAGCAAGGGGCTTGGACGGGGCTGCGCCCTGGCGCTCGCCCGCGAGGGCGTCGCCGTGACGATCACCGCCCGCACCGCGGAGACCCTGGAGGCGACCGCCGAGGCCATCCGCCGGGAGACCGGCGCCGCCGTGACCGTGGTGGTGGGCGACATCGCCACCGAGGCCGGCCGGGCCGCCGCGCTCGCCGCCTGCCCGGAGCCCGACATCCTGGTCAACAATGCCGGCGGCCCGCCCCCGGGGGATTTTCGCGACTGGGACCGCGACGCCTGGATCCGGGCGCTCGACGCCAACATGCTGGCGCCGATCGCGCTCATCAAGGCGACCGTCGACGGCATGATCGGGCGCAGGTTCGGCCGGATCGTCAACATCACCTCCGGGGCCGTGAAGGCGCCGATCGCGCATCTCGGCCTGTCCAACGGCGCCCGCTCGGGGCTGACCGGCTTCGTGGCGGGCCTCGCCCGCCAGACGGTGCGGCACAACGTGACGATCAACAACCTCCTGCCCGGCCCGTTCGACACCGACCGGATCCGCAGCAACGCCGCCGCCGGGGCCGCCCAGGCCGGCACCACCGTGGAGGCGTTCCTCGAAGCCCGGGCGCGCGACAACCCCGCGGGCCGCTTCGGCCAGCCGGACGAGTTCGGGGCCGCCTGCGCGTTCCTGTGCAGCCAGCACGCCGGGTTCATCACCGGCCAGAATTTGTTGATGGATGGCGGGGCGTATTCGGGGACGTTGTGAATACCTGTGCAGCCAGACCATCCGATCCCTCCAACCCACCCCCCTCATCCTGAGGTGCCGCGCAGCGGACTCGAAGGAGCCCTCCAGGGATCGCGCGGCCGGCTGGAGGGCTCCTTCGAAGCCTTCGCTCCGCTTCGGCACCTCAGGATGAGGGGGGTGGTTTGGAGCGGCGTGCGTCTCAACGGCTTTCGACACGCGTCATCGGCCCCGCGCGGAAAACCGCCGGGAGCACGGCTAAAAAAGACCCAGTCGCAACCGGGGTGACGCGGGACGCCGCGAAGCCCGAACGCAACGTTGCACAAAGCCGGCGTCCCGCGGATGCGGTGGCGCCGCCGCCGACAGGTCGGCCGCGCCACCGCATCCGTCTTTTACGTCCGGTGTCCGTCACGCGGGAACGCGCCTGCGCTAAGATCTGACCCGAGGTGCTCATCGCCCCTCAGCGCTTCCGAGCGAGCCTTCGTCGCACGCCCCCTCGTGGTGGAGAGCGTCGCAGAACCGCCGCACCGCCCAGGACAGGGGCGCCGTCAGGCCTCTGAACGGCCGGAGTCATTTCCTCCACCGGCCGCCGCCCAGCCCGAGCCGGGGGGTGTCGCGTTCCCGCGCCCGAGGCTGCCGCAGCCGACGGCAGACGCAGGCACCGGCCCACCGCCGCCGACCCGGCGGCTGACCGGACCGGCGCCCCGAGACGTCTCACGACGGTTCGCGGCGGGCGAGAGACCATGGGCATAAAATAGGAACATTGTCAAGGTATCGCTGGATAAGGGGTTCCCAAAGGGCGAGCCCTTTGGCGGAGCCCCCGATCATCGGGCGGAGCCCGACACCAGGGCTCCGCCCTGGACCCGCACACGGTCCCGGACCTTGTGTATCCGGGACCCCATCGATCGGCCCCGATGCATTGCCGGCACGCGGCCCCTGGTGCACCCTGTCGGCGATGCCGCCCAGCGAGCCAGGAGCCGTCGCATGATTGCAGCCGCCCATTCGAGCGCCCCGGACCACGCGGCCGACCCCGCCGCGGTCGAGGCGATGCGGTTCGACCTGGCGGCGGCCTACCGGCTGATCCACCGGCTCGGCCTCGACGACAGCATCTACACCCACATCTCGGCGCGCCTGCCGGGGGAGGGCCACCGGTTCCTGATCAACCCCTACGGCCTGCGCTTCGAGGAGGTGACGCCGCAGAACCTCGTCACCGTCGATATCGACGGCCGCGTGCTCGAGGACCCGATGGGGCTCGGCATCAACCCGGCCGGCTTCACGATCCACAGCGCCATCCACGCTGCGCGCCACGACGCGATCTGCGTGCTGCACACCCACACGGTCGCGGGCGTCGCGGTGTCGTGCCAGGAGGAGGGGCTGCTCGCCCTGAACCAGTGGTCGATGCAGTTCGCCGGCCGGCTCGCCTATCACGCCTACGAGGGCATCGCCCTCGACCTCGACGAGCGGGCGCGGCTGGTGGCCGACCTCGGCGACAAGCCCGTCATGGTGTTGCGCAACCACGGGCTGCTGACCTGCGGCCGGTCGGTCGGCGAGGCGTTCAAGCTGATGCACAACCTGGAGCGCTCGTGCCGGGCGCAGCTGGCGATCCAGGCCGCCGGCGCGCCGATCACCCGCCCCTCCGCCGCCGTCGCGGCCAAGACCGCCGGGCAATACGCAGCCGGCTACGATCGCGTCGTCGTCCAGGGCGCCCCGGACAACGAGTGGGCGGCGTTCAAGCGGATGCTGGCCCGCACCGATCCCGATTTCGCGCAGTAAGCCGGCTACGGATGATGCGCGTGGTCGTGCTGGGGTGAAGGGCGCGGGTGCTTTGCGCGCGTGTGCCTGAGCGGATCGCACATCGCTGCCGGATGTGGGCCGAGGCCAACCCCAAGCGCGTCTCCCTCCCCCTCTGCGGGGGAGGGTGGGCCATGCGTCAGTAGGGGTCGGGAGAGGGGAACCCGGGTTCAGAAAGGGGT
>NZ_VRVG01000185.1:0-7185 GCF_008040085.1 Methylobacterium sp. WL7
CTCCCGGAGCCGCGCGGCGGAGCCCGGGATGTCAGGATGATCGACCGGGCCGTTCGCGGCATCCCCGATGGGCGAAGTCGGGCGTTGTTAGCCGTCCCCGAACGTCCGAGAGGGGCGGATTTGGGAGGGTCCGCTTCCGAGCGACAGGCATTGAAGCGGACGCTCCGCCCCGTCCGCTCATGGTCCTCAGCGGCAGTCGAAGCCTGATCCCGCGAACGGGGTTACTGCCCATGCCTTGTCAGGCTTCAGGTCGTCGCGCGTCTGCTCGATCCACTCAGCCAAAGGCGTCAGCCGAAGACCATACGGCTTGGTCATCCCCTGCGCCTCCGACACATACGGGGCATGATCGCCGGGGCGATGGACGACTTGGACAACGTGCGTGATGCCACGGGGGCGAGGGTGGTTCTTCGCCCATGCACCTCCGCCCTGCTGCAAGCCGATGGTCGCATAAGGCGGCAGTCCCGCGACGGTGATATGGCCGCCCGTCAGGATGACGCCGGAGCGCCGCTCCAGGTTCTCGATCAGGCGGTCCGACCACGTGTGAACCGCCGCTTGTTCCTCGCTGCTGAAGACGGGACGTCCAGCTTCACGGTTCGCCGCAGCCATACCAGCCGACAGGAGCCGAGCGGTCCATCCCGAGCAGTCGATGACAGCGGGATCGTCGTTCAGACCGCTGGCCTTGACGCCTCCCTTGTAGCCCACCCGTCCGGTGTATCGTTCGACGAGCGCCCACATCGCTGCGCCGGCTGCGTCGATCCACGGAATGTCGTTCATACGCGTAGGACCTGCTCGGAAGCCCGACGGTAGCTTCAGGAGCGCCGCATAACCATTCCGAGGCGAAGCGGTCGAAAAACCAACGGATGGCCGCTTCCGGGAGGCCTAAAAGGTATTGGGCGTGGCCGTGTCGGCTCGCGAGCGGACCGTATCAGGCCTGTCGCAGCGGAACGCGCCGCGGCAGCGCACGCGGTTCCGGCAAGATCCTTTCTGCAGCCGCCGCCGCGTCGTGACGGCCCGGGTTCTTCGGCAAAGGAAATGCTGTAGACGGACCGGGACAGCCCAACCCAGCCCGCGCATCCGAGTCGCCAGAGCCATGTCCGCCCCCCTTCTCGCCCGCCCGGAACCGCGCCCCGGCGTTCTGGCGATCGACACCTACGTGCCCGGCAAGAGCGGGCGGCCCGGCGGCGGCAAGGTCCACAAGCTCTCGTCCAACGAGACGCCGCTGGGGCCGAGCCCGGTGGCGCTCGCGGCGCTCCACGAGGCCGCCGCCAAGCTGGAGACCTACCCGGACGGCCGAGCCACGGTGCTGCGCACGGCCATCGCCAAGCGCTACGGGCTCGATCCGGAGCGGATCGTCTGCGGCGCGGGCTCGGACGAGTTGCTGTCGCTGCTGGCCTACGCGTATGGCGGCCCCGGCACCGAGGGGATCTACTCGGAGCACGGATTCCTGGTCTACCGGATCGCGATCCTGGCGGCCGGCGGAGAGCCGGTGGTGGCGCCCGAGCGCGACTTCACCACCGACGTCGACGCGATCCTGGCCCGGGTCACCGAGCGGACCCGGATCGTCTACGTCACCAACCCGAGCAACCCGACCGGCACCTACCTGCCGTTCGACGAGATCCGCCGCCTGCACGCCGCCCTGCCGGCCAACGTGCTGCTGGTGATCGACGGCGCCTACGCGGAATACGTGCGGGCGAACGACTACTCGGCCGGGCTCGAACTCGCGCTCGAATCCGAGAACGTCGTGATGACCCGGACCTTCTCGAAGATCCACGGGCTCGCCGCCCTGCGGATCGGCTGGATGCTGGCGCCGGCCCACGTGGCCGACGCGGTCAACCGCATCCGCGGCCCGTTCAACGTCTCCGGGCCGGCCATCGCGGCGGGCGCGGCGGCGATCGCCGACGAGGCCCACATGGCGGCCGCCGCCGCCCACAACGCCGAGTGGCTGCCAAAACTCACCGCGGGCGCCCGGGCGCTCGGCCTGACGGTGACGCCGAGCGTCGCGAACTTCGTGCTGATCCACTTCCCCGACGCGCCCGGCCGCTCGGCCGCCGACGCCGACGCGTTCCTCACCGAGCGCGGGCTGATCACCCGCCGGGTCAGCGCCTACGGCCTGCCCAACGCCCTGCGGGTGACGGTGGCGGGGGCGGAGGCCAACGCGGCCTTCCTGGCGGCGCTCGGAGACTTCGTGCGGGGCGCGCATGCCTGAGACGGCAACCCCGCCCATCGGGCGCCTCACCATCGTCGGGCTCGGGCTGATCGGTTCCTCGATCGCCCGCGCCGCCCGGCGCTACGGCCTCGCCCGGACGATCGTGGCCCTGGACCGCGACGAGTCCGTGCGCGCCCGGCTCACCGAACTCGGCATCGCCGACCTGGTCACCGGCGACCCGCGTGAGGGCGCCACGGAGGCCGACCTGGTGATCCTGTGCGTGCCGGTGGGCGCCATCGGGGCGGCGGCGGCCGAGTTGGCGCCGCACCTGAAGCCCGGCGCGATCGTGTCGGATGTCGGCTCGGTCAAGGGCGCCGTGGTGGCGGCGGTCCAGCCGCACCTGCCCGAAGGAGTCGCGCTGGTGCCCGGCCACCCGATCGCCGGAACCGAGTTCTCGGGGCCGGATGCGGGCTTCGCGACCCTGTTCCAGGGCCGCTGGTGCATCCTCACGCCCCCCGAGGGCACCGACCCGGCGGCGGTGGCGCGGGTCCGGGCCCTGTGGGAGGGCATGGGCGCCGACGTCGAGACCATGAGCGCCGAGCACCACGACCACGTGCTGGCGATCACCAGCCACCTGCCGCACCTGATCGCCTACAACATCGTCGGCACCGCCGCGGACCTCGAATCCGCGACCCAGTCCGAGGTGATCAAGTTCTCGGCCAGCGGGTTTCGCGATTTCACCCGCATCGCCGCCTCCGACCCGACCATGTGGCGCGACATCTTCCTCAACAACCGCGAGGCGGTGCTGGAGATGCTCGGCCGGTTCAACGAGGACCTGTCGGCGCTGGCCAAGGCGGTGCGCTGGGGCGACGGCGACGCGCTCCACGCGATGTTCACCCGCACCCGGGCGATCCGGCGCAGCATCGTGGCCCAGGGCCAGGAAACCGCAGCCCCGGATTTCGGCCGCCCGCGGCCGCCGGAGGAATAGGGCGGCCCGGCGACGAAGGACCCCGGATCCGCAAGCCCGTACGGGGAGGGGGGCCGATCGGTCGAAGACACGAAACGATCAGGCCGCCAGATCCTCCCGGGCGATCCGGCGGCAATGTTCCAGGTAGCCGCGCTGGTGGGCGCCCATCAGGTCGGTGACCGCGGACCAGAGCCAGCCGGGGGTGTCGGCGCCCTGGCCAGGGGCGCGCACCGTCGCGCTCCAGGCCTGCCGGTCGGCGTCGCCCATCTGGCGGCCGTGGGCGCGGCCCAGGATCGCGGCGAGGTGGCCCGAGACCCGCACCGCCTCGCCGCGGGAGAATTGCTCGGCGTCGATCTTGAGATCCTGCGCCATCAGCTCGCGGACCGTGACCGGGGTTCCCCGGAACGTCGCCGCGACCATCCGGTCGCCGAGATTGGGCGAGAGGGCGCGGGCGCCGGCCACGACCCGGGCGGCGGCGTCGGCCGGCATGTCGGCCCCCGGGGCGGGCGGGGCCAGGTACGGCACCGCCTCCTTGACGTCGAGGAGCGCGAGGTGCGGGCGGGCGCCGCCCACGATCTCCACGAGGCCGGCGTAGCGCAGCCGGCCGAGCGAGCTGCAGCCCTTGATCCAGTAGGCGGCGTCGCGCAGCCGGATCTCCGCCCCGGCCTCGGCGCCGCCGAGCGCCAGGACCAGCCGGTGCACCTCCGCGTCGCGGCTCAACGCCTCGAACGCCTCCTGCTCGGCACCGTCGAGGTCGAAGAACCGGTCGCCGCGGGGCAGCCGCGCGTCCTTGCCCTTGAGCCGCTCCCGGGACAGGTGGCGCCAGCGCCGGCCGAGCGCGCGCCGGCGCGTGGTGGCGACGATGTCGGATTGGGCGATGCCCCGCTCGGCCCCCTCGGGGTCGAGGATGCCGTCCGCGTAGCCCAAAGCCATCGCGTCCATCATCCGGGCGGTGACGAGGCCCGGCAGGGTCGCGTTGAGGGCGGCGGTCACCAGAGACAGGGCCAGCCGGACCAGGTCGAAGGCCGGGTTCGACACCAGGGTCTGGTCGAGGTCGCGGATCTGGATGTCGATCCGCCCGTCGGGGCCGGCCACCGCGCCGAGATTGCCGAGATGCGCGTCGCCGCAGATCCAGACCGGCGGCCCCTCCGGCAGGGTGCCGGCCGGCATGGCGGCGATCAGGTCGTAGAAATGCGCGGTGCTGCCCCGGACGTAGGCGTGGGGCGAGGAGGCGATCTTGCACAGGCGGCGCTTCTCCAGCACGCTCGCCTCACGCCCCGACCGGGCCGGCACCTGCATATCCATCCGTCGTCCGTTCCCCTGCCGCGCCCTGTCCGAGAGGTGCGCGAAACGATGTCGGGTGCGCGGTTAGAATGTCATCCTTAGGCGCGGGTGAGCGTTTTGACGCAGCGCGAAGGTGCGCGCCATCTTCGTACGTATCGGGCACCGCGCCCTCTTTCGCCCGCAACGGCTACGGCATCCACACAGCTCTGGATGTAGCTCGGGTCCCCTCTCCCGTGCGGGAGAGGGACAGGGTGAGGGATGCGACCTCTCCGGAAAGTCCTGGTCCCTCACCCCAACCCTCTCCCGCACGGGAGAGGGGGCGCGTCGCGGTTTGCCTAACGCGGCCGAGTGGCATCGTAGCCCAAAGAGGGATGAGGAAGCGCGCGGGTCCGCCCGCCCCTCAGGCCGCCTGCTGCTCGACCCGGTTCCGCCCCGCGGCCTTGGCCCGGTACAGGGCGATGTCGGCGCGCTTGAGCATGTCGCCGGGGCCGGTGTCGTCCGGGTGCCGGACCGCGACCCCGATCGAGACCGTCACCGGGATCGTCCGGGTGGCGCGGTGGACCGAGAACGGCATCGCCTCGACCTTCTCGCGGATGCGCTCGGCGATGGCCCGGGCCTCGGCCAGGCCCGCCTCCGGCAGGACCACGACGATCTCCTCGCCGCCGTAGCGGGCGACGGTGTCCACCGGCCGGGTGTGCTGGCGGACGCGCTCGGCGAAGGTGCGCAGCACCTCGTCGCCGGCCTCGTGGCCGTAGCTGTCGTTGATCGCCTTGAACCGGTCGATGTCGAGGATCAGCGCCGCCAGACCCGGGCGCCGGGTGGTCTCGTCGGAGAACAGCGCGCCGAGGTGGTTGTCGAGGTAGCGCCGGTTGTGCAGGCCGGTGAGCGCGTCGGTGATGGCCAGCTGCAGGGAGGCCTGCATGGCGCCCCGGAGGGCGTCCGTGAAGCGCTTGCGCTTCACCTGGGTGCGGACCCGGGCCATCAGCTCGTTGCGGTCCACCGGCCGCATCAGGAAGTCGTGGACGCCGAAATCGAGGCCGCGCACCACTCGGGCGCGGTCGTGCTCCTCGGCCAGCATGATCAGGGGCATCGCCCGGGTGCTGTCGAGCGAGCGGAGCTGGCTGCACAGGCGCAGGCCGTCCGACCCGTCGAGGTCGAGGCTGACCAGGGCGAGGTCGAACACGCCCTCGGCGGCGAGCCGCATCGCCGCCTGCGGATCGGGCTCGATCGTGACCGCGTGGTGCTGGCGCAGGGCCCCGGCCATGCGTTCGGCCGAGCCGGGCCGGTCCTCGACCAGCAGGATCCGGGCGTCGAGGCCGGTCTCCGCGGTGGCGAGCGCCAGGGGATCGCCGATGCCGAACGCGCGGGACGCCAGCGCCCGCTGGCGCAATTCATCGGTGACCGCCTTGAGGCGCACGAGGCTGCGCACCCGGCTGAACAGGGCGGTGTCGTCCACCGGCTTGGTCAGGAAGTCGTCGGCCCCGGCATCGAGCCCGCGCAGGCGGTCCGAGGGCTGGTCGAGGGCCGTCACCATCACCACCGGGATGTGGGCGGTGACCGGGTTGTTCTTGAGGTAGCGGCAGACCTCGAACCCGTCCATGCCGGGCATCATCACGTCGAGCAGGACGATGTCGCAGAGGCCCTTCTCGCAGATCGCGATCGCGTCCGGCCCGTTCATGGCGGCGATCGTGTCGAAATACTCCAGCCCGAGCTTCGTCTCGAGAAGCTTCACGTTCGGGAACAGGTCGTCGACGATCAGGACGCGGGCCGACATGGTTCCTCGCTGACGCGCGGTTGCGCGGTTCCGCCCGGGGCGGTCGGCCGTTCGCCGTTACCGGTGCGCCGCTCCGGCGTCACCGGGGCTCAAGATACGCGCGAACCGTTGCCAAAAACTTCGCGACGGAGATCGGCTTCGACAGATAGGCCTCGCAGCCGCCCTCGCGGATCCGCTCCTCGTCGCCCTTCATGGCGAAGGCCGTGATCGCGATGACCGGAATGCTCTTGAGGTCGTCGTCCTCCTTGAGCCATTTGGTCACCTCGAGGCCGGAGACCTCGGGGAGCTGGATGTCCATGAGGATCAGGTCGGGGTGGTGCGCGCGGGCCAGCTCGATCGCCTCGATGCCGTGGGCGGTCTTCAGGGTCGCGTAGCCGTTCGCCTCCAAGAGGTCGTTGAACAGCTTCATGTTCAGTTCGTTGTCCTCGACGATCAGCACCGTCTTTTTCATGATCCGATGTCCCGGTGCGCGCCGATCATGATTAGCGGGCGGTGAAGCCCCTTGGTGACCTTTGTAGCGATCACATGTTGATGAATGGCAAACCTCTTCAAGGGGCCGAATCTGCGGAACGGCTCGCCCTCGACGTTCTGCTGTGGATCGTCGCGGAGGACGACCGGCTCCTGCCGTTCCTCGCCGCGAGCGGCCTGAGCGCCGACACCCTGCGGGAGAGCGCCCAGGAACCGGCCTTCCTGGCCGGCGTGCTCGACCACGTGATGGGCGACGAGGGCGTGCTGGTGGCCTGCGCGGGCGCGCTGGAGATCAAGCCGGAGCGGATCGCCGCAGCCTGGCGCACGCTGTCGCCGCAGCCGGAGGATGATTGGGCGTAAGGGGACGGCTTGACGCGTCGGGGGTCGAGCAGCGGACGGGCTTTTGGCGGGGAAGCGGCCAGGTTGTCAGGCGCGGGAGGCGCGGCTTCCCTCCCCCCTCTGCGGGGGAGGGTGGCCCCCGAAGGGGGTCGGGAGAGGGGAGCGCCGGTGCAGGAAAGAGCGCTGACCCGCACATCGGCTCTGCCT
>NZ_VRVG01000186.1:0-7068 GCF_008040085.1 Methylobacterium sp. WL7
CCGCGCATTGCCGGACCGAGGATCCGGAACCGCCGCGAAAAACACACCCAGACCGCCCATGCAGGATCTCCCGTGCTCCAGGAGACCTTAAAGAATCCAGTTCGCGCTTCGCCGAAAGACCCCGCTGCCAAATGCGATTCCCCTGCCCGCCCGGGAGAGGGGACCCGCGCCCGTCCGGCAAACGGATTGTGGCTGCGGGGGGAGCGGCCCTATCTCAACCGACCGGTAGCCCGACCCGACCTCACGCGCTGCGCCGCTCGCGCTCCAGGCGTTTGGCGAGGCGGGTGGCGCCGTAGACCTCGCTCAGGCGGCGGCGGGCGGCGGAGATCGGCGGCGCCTGCCGCTCGACATGGGCGGCCGCGATGACCCGCAGGGCGGCGTCGACCGAGCGCTCGAGCCGGCGTTCGGCCGAGCCGGCCACGTCCGGATACGTGTTCAGCATGCGATGATCCCTCGTGCGGGGCCGGGCCCGCCCTCTCGCGGGGCGGTGGCCGGCGGCGGGGACCAATCTCGGCACCCGGCTTGACCGCATCAAGGCAGCTTGGCCGTAAGCCGCCGCGCCTTTACCGCAGCTCCTCGTGCCAGGTCCGCCCGTCGCGCTCGATCAGCGCGATGGCGGCGGTAGGCCCCCAGCTTCCGGCCGGGTAGGGCCGCGGCGCCTCCGGGCGGTCGGCCCAGGCCTTGAGCACGCCGTCGGCCCAGGCCCAGGCGGCCTCGACCTCGTCGCGGCGCATGAACAGGGTGGCGTTGCCCCGGACCACGTCCATCAGCAGGCGCTCGTAGGCGTCCGGGTAGCGCTGCTTGAAGGTCTCCTCGAAGGAGATGTCGAGGTCGGTCGGGCGCAACCGCAGGCCGCCGGGGCCCGGATCCTTGGTCATCACCTCGAGCTTCATGCCCTCCTGCGGCTGCAGGCGGATCACGAGGCGGTTCGGCTCGCGCCCGAACGCCTCCTCGGGGAAGATCGAGAACGGCGAGGCCCGGAACTGGACCACGATCTCCG
Organism: Methylobacterium sp. WL7; assembly: GCF_008040085.1. Classification (NCBI taxonomy): domain Bacteria; kingdom Pseudomonadati; phylum Pseudomonadota; class Alphaproteobacteria; order Hyphomicrobiales; family Methylobacteriaceae; genus Methylobacterium; species Methylobacterium sp. WL7. The sequence continues at coordinate 1,001 of NZ_VRVG01000186.1, forward strand.
ACAGCTTCTGCGGCAGGCGCTTGCCGGTGCGCAGGTAGAACGGCACCCCGGCCCAGCGCCCGGACTGGATCTCGACCTTCATGGCCACGAAGGTCTCGGTCCGGCTCTCGTGGCCGAGTTCGGCGAGGTAGCCCTCCACCGGCTTGCCGTCGACGGCGCCCGCCACGTACTGGCCGCGGACGGTGGCGAACTGGATGTCGTGGGCGGTGATCGGCTTGAGCGCGCGCAGCACCTTCAGCTTCTCGTCGCGCACGGAGTTCGCCTCGAGGTTGAGCGGGCTCTCCATGGCGGTGAGGCACAGCAGCTGCAGGATGTGGTTCTGCAGCATGTCGCGCATCGCGCCCGACGTGTCGTAGTAGCCGGCCCGCCCCTCGACCCCGACCGTCTCGGCCACGGTGATCTGGACGTGGTCGATCACGTCCGAGGTCCAGAGCCGCTCGAAGATGGTGTTGGCGAACCGCAGGGAGAGCAGGTTCTGCACCGTCTCCTTGCCGAGGTAGTGGTCGATCCGGAAGATCTGCGATTCGGGGAAGACCTCGCCGACCGCGTCGTTGATCGCGCGGGCGGATTTCAGATCCTTGCCGATCGGCTTCTCCAGCACGACCCGGGACTTCTCGCCGACGAGCCCGTGCGAGGCGAGGTTGCGGCAGATCGAGCCGTAGAGGTCGGGCGAGGTGGCGAGGTAGTAGGGCCGGACCTGGTCGGGCCGCTCGTCGAGCTTGGCCACGAGGTCGGCCCAGCCGCTCTCGCCGGCCCCGTCCACCGCCACGTAATCCACGTGGTCGAGGAAGGCGTGGAGCGCGTCCTCGGCGAGGTCCGAGGCGGGCACGAAGCGCTTGAGCGCGTCCCTCGCATGCTCCCGGAACGCGTCGGTCGACAGCTCCGAGCGCGAGGCGCCGATGATTCGGCTGCTCTGCGGGATCTGCCCGTCCCGGAACCGGTAGAACAGCGCCGGCAGCAGCTTGCGCGCCGTGAGATCGCCGGTGGCGCCGAACACGACGCAGTCGAACGAGGCAACGGGGATAATCGTGGCCAAAAGAGCGGCTCCCTGGTGTCGTGCGCGGGTGCAGCGCGGCGGGCGCGCCGCACTGACCTAACCTGGGTGCAAACGCTTCGCCAGACGAGGGGGGACCGTCAGCAAGGTCCGCGGCGCATGCCTCCGGATGAAGAGCTGAACGCCGGCTCGGTCCGATGCAGGCCCGTCATTGCAGCGCAGCGAAGCAACCCAGGCCTCCGCGCGGCGCGGCGTTCGGCTCGATGGGACAGTTGCTGGCGACAAGAGGTGTCCTACGGCCGGCGATACACCCAGACTCGCGCGGGCGGCAGGTTCAGCCAGACCCGGTTCGAGCGGTCGGCCGTGTAGCTGCCGGCCTCGCAGCGGGCCGGGATCGGCGGCACCACCGCGTAGGTGAACTGCACGAACGGCGCGCCCGGCTGCATCAGGTCGTGGGCGGCGTTGAGCAGGTCGAGACGCTGCTCCAGCGGCTTGGTGAACAGCGGCAGGCTCGAGATCGTCGCCGCGGCGGGCTGGGCCAGCGCCGTCTTGAGGGTCGCACGCATGTCGTAGGCATCGCCGCGGATGACGGTCACGCCCGGGAAGCGGCGTGTCAGCAGGCGGCAGAAATCCGGGTTGAACTCCACCAGGATCAGGCGCGAGGGCGCGATGCCCCGGCGGATCAGCGCCTCCGTGACCGGTCCCGTGCCGGGGCCGAGTTCGACCACCGGGCCTTCGCGGCGCGGATCGACGTAGGACGCCATGGTCCGGGCCAGCATCTTGCCAGACGGGGTCACGGCGCCGGTGACGAGCGGCCGCTCGAACCAGGACCGGAGGAAGCGGGCTTCGTCCTCCAGGGGGTCGCGCCGCGGCCCAAGATGGTCACCCCTGGCGGCAGGGGCCTTCGCACTGGGACGGCGGAGCGGCGGCAAGTCCTGGATTCCTCGAAGCCGATGGGAATGGAAGGCTAAGGCAACGCGCCGTCTTACAGTCAAGCCGGCCCGGCGCCTAGGGTAAGCATGCCACGCTCGCCGGATGCATAACGGGCGTGCGCGGGTTCGGATCCGGCCCGACCCGCGCGCCGCCGACCGGGATGCCGGTTCGGCCTCGGCGAGCGCGTCGGATCGGCGATCCTAGGGTCGAACGGCGCTGCCGAAGAAGTCCCGCACCTTGGCGAAGAAGCCGGCCGATTCCGGGTGGTTCTCCGGCGAGGCCGACTGATCGAACTCCTGCAGCAGCTCGCGCTGGCGCTTGGTCAGGTTCTGCGGGGTCTCGACGAAGACCTGGATGTAGAGGTCGCCGACCTCCCGGGAGCGGAGCACCGGCATGCCCTTGCCCTTGATCCGGAACTGCTTGGCGGTCTGCGTCCCGGCTGGGATCCGCACCTGGGTCTGCGAGCCGTCGATCACCGGCACGGTGATCTCGCCCGCGAGCGCGGCCGTGACCATCGAGATCGGCACCCGGCAGAACAGGTCGGCGCCGTCGCGCTGGAAGAACTCGTGCTGCTTGATCGACAGGAACACGTAGAGGTCCCCGGGCGGGCCGCCGCGCAGGCCGCTCTCGCCCTCGCCGGCCAGCCGGATGCGCAGGCCGTCATCGACGCCCGCCGGCACGTTGATCGAGAGCGTGCGCTCGCGGTTGACCCGGCCGGCGCCCTGGCAGGTGGCGCAGGGGTCGTCGACGATCTCGCCGCGGCCGTGGCAGTTCGGGCAGGTCCGCTCGATGGCGAAGAAGCCCTGCGCGGCCCGGACCCGGCCGTAGCCCGCGCAGGTCGGGCAGGCGCGCGGCTTCGAGCCCGGCTTGGCGCCCGAGCCGTCGCAGGCTTCGCAGGTCACCGAGGTCGGGATCCGGATCGTCTCGGCCTTGCCGATGAAGGCCTCTTCGAGGGTGATCTCGAGGTTGTAGCGCAGGTCGGAGCCGCGCTCGCGGCCCGGGGTCCCGCCGCCGCGGCCGCGCTGGGCGCCGCCCCGGCCGTCGCCGAAGAAGTTGTCGAAGATGTCCGACATGAAGTCGCCGAACTCGTTGCCGAATCCGGGGCCGCCCGCACCCTGGCTGAAGGCGGCGTGGCCGAACTTGTCGTAGGCCGCGCGCTTCTGCCCGTCCGAGAGGCACTGATAGGCCTCGTTCAATTCCTTGAACTTGATCTCGGCTTCCTTGTCGCCGGGATTGCGGTCGGGATGATAGGTCATCGCGAGCTTGCGGAAGGCGACCTTCAGCTCACCTTCCGTCGCGGTCTTGGCGCATCCCAGGATCTCGTAATAGTCCCGCTTCGACATCCCACCCAGTCTCCGGACACTCAGAAAGCGCTGTGTTCCCTGGACCAGTCCCTCGTGCCCGCCGGGGCGGGCCGTTCAGGGGGCGGTCTCGAGCAGGGTGAGCGGGCCGAGGCATCGCCGCGATCGTGGCGACCCCGGCGCTCTAGCATGAGCCGGCCGGTCCGAGGCTGAATTCGGACGATATCCGGGTCCTGCGGCGCCCGCGCAACAGCGCGTCTCACAAGCAGAGGCGGGGCCGGATCGCTCCGGCCCCGCGCGGTCCTGTCGAAACGACGCCTCAGGCGCGCTTCTTCTGGTCCTTGTCGTCGACCTCCTGGAAGTCGGCGTCGATGACGTCGTCCTTCTTCTCGGAGGCGCCCGCCTCGGCACCGGCCTCGGGGCCGGCACCCTGGTTGGCGCTGTACATCGCCTCGCCGAGCTTCATCGAGGCCTGCATCAGGTCCGTGGTCCGGGCCTTGATGGTCTCGACGTCCTCGCCCTCAAGCGCGGTCTTGAGCGCGGTCATCGCGGTCTCGATCGCGCCCTTGTCGGCGGCCGGGACCTTGTCGCCGTACTCCGCGACCGACTTCTCGGTGGCATGGACCAGGCTCTCGCCCTGGTTCTTCACCTCGACCAGCTCGCGGCGCTTCTTGTCCGCCTCGGCGTTGGCCTCGGCGTCCTTCACCATCCGGTCGATGTCGGCGTCCGAGAGGCCGCCCGAGGCCTGGATGCGGATCTGGTGCTCCTTGTTCGTCGCCTTGTCCTTGGCCGTCACGTTGACGATGCCGTTGGCGTCGATGTCGAAGGTCACCTCGATCTGCGGCATGCCGCGGGGTGCCGGCGGGATGCCGACCAGGTCGAACTGGCCGAGCAGCTTGTTGTCGGCCGCCATCTCGCGCTCACCCTGGAAGACCCGGATCGTGACGGCGTTCTGGTTGTCCTCCGCCGTCGAGAAGGTCTGGGACTTCTTGGTCGGGATCGTGGTGTTGCGGTCGATGAGCCGGGTGAACACGCCGCCCAGCGTCTCGATGCCCAGCGACAGCGGGGTCACGTCGAGCAGCAGCACGTCCTTGACGTCGCCCTGGAGCACGCCCGCCTGCACGGCGGCACCGATCGCCACGACCTCATCCGGGTTGACGCCCTTGTGCGGCTCCTTGCCGAAGAAGGACTTCACCACTTCCTGGATCTTGGGCATGCGGATCATGCCGCCGACCAGCACCACCTCGTCGATCTCGGAGGCCGACACGCCGGCATCCTTGAGCGCCTTGCGGCAGGGCTCGATCGTGCGCTGCACCAGGTCGTCCACCAGCGACTCGAACTTCGCCCGGCTGAGCTTCAGCGCGAGGTGCTTCGGGCCGGTCTGGTCGGCGGTGATGTAGGGCAGGTTGATCTCGGTCTGGGTGGCCGAGGACAGCTCGATCTTCGCCTTCTCGGCGGCCTCCTTGAGGCGCTGGAGGGCGAGCTTGTCCTTGGTCAGGTCGATGCCCTGCTCCTTCTTGAACTCGGCGGTCAGGTACTCGACCACGCGGTTGTCGAAGTCCTCGCCGCCCAGGAAGGTGTCGCCGTTGGTCGACTTCACCTCGAACACGCCGTCGCCGATCTCCAGGATCGACACGTCGAAGGTGCCGCCGCCGAGGTCGTAGACCGCGATGGTGCCGGCCTTCTTCTTGTCGAGGCCGTACGCGAGGGCGGCCGCGGTCGGCTCGTTGATGATGCGCAGCACCTCGAGGCCCGCGATCTTGCCGGCATCCTTGGTCGCCTGGCGCTGGGCGTCGTTGAAGTAGGCCGGGACCGTGATGACCGCCTGCGTGACCGGCTGGCCGAGATGCGACTCCGCGGTCTCCTTCATCTTCTGCAGCGTGAAGGCGGAGATCTGCGAGGGCGAATACTTCTTGCCGTCGGCCTCGACCCAGGCGTCGCCGTTGTCGCCGCGGACGATCGTGTAGGGAACGAGGCCCTTGTCCTTCTGGGTCATCGGGTCGTCGAAGGTGCGCCCGACGAGCCGCTTGATGGCGAAGAACGTGCGCTCGGGGTTCGTGACCGCCTGGCGCTTGGCCGGCTGGCCGACGAGCCGCTCGCCGTCGTCCGTGAAGGCGACGATCGACGGCGTGGTGCGGGCGCCTTCAGAATTCTCGATGACCCGGGGCTGCGTGCCTTCCATGACGGCCACGCAGGAATTGGTGGTGCCCAGATCGATACCGATAACTTTACCCATGGTGGGATCCCTCTTTTCGTCGCGTTCAAGCAGACCGCCGAGCCCCGAAGCAGCTCGGCCCATGGCGGATGAGTGTGTGATGTGAGTATGGGACCCGGGCCGGATCAAGGGCCGTGAACGGCTGAAATCCAGCGCGTAATCCCGCGTCGAGGGCGATATAAGAACCCCCGGACGGGCTCGCAAGGCAAAGCCGGCGCGTTGGCCCCGGCGATCGGACTTTCTGCCAAGGCTTTGTTCTGCCTCAAAAATCCCTTCGTGGCGCCCGCATTGCCCGAATGGCGTCGACGGATTTTGTTGCTCCGCTGCCACGTCAAGGCCATCGATGGCGTGTTAACGGTTCGACAAGGGGTTGAGCGTGGCCCCGCCACCTCATCCTCCCGTCAGAGCCCGATGCCTCGGACCCGCAGCTTCCTGCTCCCCCGCCTGCTCCCCGTCCTGGCGGCCGCGATCGCGGCTCCCGCGCTGCTCGGCGCGCCGCCGGCGCAGGCCCAGAACTTCTTCGAGCGCCTCTTCGGGATCAAGCCCGAACGGCCGCCGGTGCCGCCCCGCGGCGTGCCCGAGGGTCCGCCCGCGGCCCCCGCCCCGGGGGAGCCGGGTCCCGCCC
>NZ_VRVG01000187.1:0-7036 GCF_008040085.1 Methylobacterium sp. WL7
GTGCGCAACCGGGCCAGCCGCCCGCCGGCGGTCCGGCGGCGCGCGGCGTGTTCAACGCGCCGGGCCAGCCCGGCTACGTCCCCGGCGGCTTCCGCGCGGACGACGACGTGCGCGACTACGACCAGGTCCGCCGCGACCGGCGTGAGTTCAGCGAGGGCGGCCGGACGTACTACCGGGAGCCCAGCCGCATCATCGTCCGCGACCGCGACGGCTACCTGATCCGTCACGACGAGAACGAGCGGTTCCGGGACCTCGACCCGCGCGGCTTCCGCTCCGAGCGGCGGGGCGCCGACTTCTACAGCTTCATCGACCGGCCGGGCGGCGAGCAGATCGTCACCGTCACGGACGACGACGGGCGGATGCTGCGCCGCTACCGCCGCTTCCGCGACGGCCGCGAGGTGGTGATCATCGACAACAGCTACGCCGGCCCGCCGCGCCCGATCTACGACGACGTGGTCGTGCTGCCACCCCCCGACATCCGCATCCCCCGCGACCGGTACGTGGTGGAGTACGAGCAGGCGGACGAGGGCGCAGTCTACGAGGCGCTGACGGCCCCGCCTGTGGTCGCCGTGGACCGCCGCTACACCCTGGACCAGGTCCGCTACAGCCCGGACCTGCGCGCCCGGATGCGCTCGGTGGACATCGACACGATCACCTTCGACACGGCCTCGTTCACGGTGACGCCGGACCAGGCGGCCCGGCTGTCGGTGATCGCCGCGGCGATCAACCGGGCGATCCGCGCCAACCCGCAGGAGGTCTTTTTGATCGAAGGCTACACCGACGCGGTGGGGTCCGACATCGACAACCTGTCCCTGTCGGACCGCCGGGCGCAGTCGGTGGCGACGGTGCTGACCCAGCAGTTCCAGGTCCCGCCGGAGAACCTCACCACCCAGGGCTACGGCGAGCAGTACCTGAAGGTGAACACGCAGAACGCCGCCCGGGAGAACCGCCGCGTCACGGTCCGGCGGATCACGCCGCTGCTGCAGCAGGGGACGGCGCAGGGGGCTCCGCCGCCGCGCTGAGCGGACTGACGCCATTGACCGCGTCGGGCCGGAACGATGCGCCCGCCGCGGTTGACGTCATGGCTCACGCGTCCCACCACCGGGCGAAGCTGGCGGCGCGGGACGGTTCATGGAGAGCGACGACAACGGGCGGCTGATCCGGTCGGGGACGCCGGTGTTCCGCCGCACCGCGCTGGCGCTGGCGGCGGCCGGGTTCTCGACCTTCGCGGTGCTCTACGCGGTGCAACCGCTGCTGCCGATTTTTTCGGATGCGTTCGGCGTCTCGCCGGCCGAGAGCAGCCTCGCTTTGTCCCTCCCCTGCGGGTTGCTGGCGGTGGCGCTCCTGGTGGTGAGCCCGCTCTCGGAGATCTGGGGCCGCAAGCCGGTGATGCTCGCCTCTCTGTTCGCGTCCGCGGTGCTGACCATCGTGGCCGCCCTGGTGCCGGGCTGGCACGGGTTCCTAGTCCTGCGGGCGCTCTCCGGCTTGACCGCGAGCGGCCTGCCCGCGGTGGCGATGGCCTATCTCGCCGAGGAGATGGACACGCAGGCGATCGGCCTCTCGATGGGGCTCCTGGTCGGCGGCAACGCGCTGGGGGGCATGTCCGGCCGGCTGATCAGCGGCGTGATGGCCGACCACATGAACTGGCGGATCGGCCTCGCCACGATCGGCGGGCTCGCCCTCGTCGCGGCCTTCGCGTTCTGGCGCTGGCTGCCGCCCGCGCGCAACTTCGTGCCGCGCCGGATGGCCTGGCGCGACGTGCCGGGCTCCTTCGGCCACCATGTCCGCGACGCCGGGCTGCCGTGGCTGTTCGCCGAGGCGTTCCTGCTGATGGGCGGCTTCGTCTGCATCTACAATTACATCGGCTTCCGCCTGCTCGATCCGCCGTTCTCCCTGAGCCAGACGGTGATCGGCCTGATCTTTTCCGTCTACATTGCCGGCATGGTGAGCAGCCCGGTCACCGGCGAGTTGGCGAGCCGGTTCGGCCGGCGGCGGGTGCTGTGGGTCGCCACCGGGGTCGGGCTGGTCGGGATCCTGATGACGGCGGCCGACAACCTGCTGCTGATCGTCGCCGGGATCGTGGTCGTGACGATCGGCTTCTTCGGCGCGCATTCGGTGGCGAGCAGCTGGGTCGGCCGGCGGGCGCTCCGCGACCGGGCCCAGGCCTCCTCGATCTACCTGTGCCTGTACTACCTGGGCTCGTCGGTGCTCGGCACCGCGGGCGGCTGGTTCTTCGCGCATTCCGGCTGGACCGGCGTGGTGCTGTTCGTGGGCACCCTCTACGGTCTGGCCCTCGCCATTGCGATTCGGCTCTCGCGCCTGGCGCCGCTGCCGAGCTGAGGACTTCGTGATGAGTACGCGCACCCATTCCGGCCACGTCGTCGATCAGTTCGGCGCCCAGGCCTCGGCCTACGTGACGAGCGCGGTCCATGCCGTCGGCGCCGACCTGGACCGGATCGGCGCTCTCGTTCGCGGACTGCAAGGCGCGTCGGTGCTCGATCTCGGCTGCGGCGGCGGCCACGTGGCGTTCGCGGCGGCGGCGGCGGGGGCTTCGGTCACGGCCTACGACCTCTCCGCCGAGATGCTGGCGGCGGTCACCGCCGAGGCCGAACGGCGCGGCCTCGACCGGATCGAGACCCGCCAGGGCGCCGCCGAGGCGCTGCCTTTCCCGGACGCCGCCTTCGACGCGGTGCTGACCCGCTACAGCGCCCACCACTGGCGCGACGTCCCCGCCGCCCTGGCGGAGGCGCGCCGGGTGCTGGCGCCGGACGGCCTGTTCGTGGTCTGCGATATCGTCGCGCCGGAGGAGCCCCTGCTCGACACCCACCTCCAGGCGGTGGAGCTGCTGCGCGATCCCTCGCATGTGCGCGACTACCGGGTCTCGGAATGGCGCGCGATGCTGGAGACGGCCGGCCTCGTCCCGGGCGACACGCGAGCCTACCGGCCGCGAATGGAATTCGCGAGCTGGATCGCCCGGATGCGCACGCCGGAGGTCAACGTCGCGGCGATCCGCGCCCTCCAGGGCTCGGCGCCGGTCGAAATCGCCGCGCATTTTGCCATCGAGGCCGACGGCAGCTTCCTGCTGGATTCCGTGCTGATCGAGGCGCGCCCGCGCTGAGAACCTGTTCTACGTCGCGATCTCGGTCGAAGGACGATTGTCCCAAGCGCGCCCTCACCTTGAGGTAGCGTCGCCCTCGAAGGAGCCCTCCAGAACCCGCGCGATCCCGGGAGGCATCCTTCGAGGCCCGCTGGCGCGAGCGCTTCAGGGCGAAGGTCGGACGAACGGACCAATCACGCTCTGAAGCTCTGTCGAAGGCTTAGCCGTTGAACGGTCCGGCCCCCGGCCCCATGTTGAAAAGCCGTGTCATCAGAGGAAGCCCGGCCCGCGCTGCGGGATCGCGGCTCTGCAAGCCCGCCTGCTCGAGCTCGTCACCGTCGTCCTGCTGATCGCGCTGAACGGCGTCTTCGCTCTCTCCGAGCTGGCGGTGGTCTCGTCGCGCAAGAGCCGTCTGCGCGCGTACGCGGATGCCCGCCGGCCGGGGGCGAAGGCGGCCCTGGCGCTCGCCGAGGAGCCGGGACGCTTCCTCTCCACGGTCCAGATCGGCATCACGCTGATCGGCATCCTGTCGGGCGTCGTCTCGGGGGCGGCGCTGGGCGACCGCCTGGCGCTGACGCTGATCGACCTCGGCCTGCCGAAGGGCTGGGCCGACACGCTGGGCTACACGCTGGTGATCGGGGTGATCACCTACCTGTCGGTGATCATCGGCGAGTTGGTCCCGAAGCACCTTGCCCTGCGCAACCCCGAGGGGATCGCCTGCGCGGTGGCGCCCGGCATGCGCCTCGTCGCCCGGGCGGCCCTGCCGGCGGTGTGGCTGCTCGACGCCTCGACCCGGGCGGTGTTCCGCCTGATCGGCCAGGAGACCGAGAGCGCGAGCGCCGTCACCGAGGAGGAGATCCGCAGCCTCGTGGCCGAGGCCGAGACGGCCGGGATCATCGAGGGTGGCGAGCGCGCGATGATCTCCGGCGTGCTGCGGCTCGGCGACCGGCTGGTGCGCGGCGTCATGACCCCGCGCACCGAGGTCGTGTGGCTCGACCTCTCGGACGACCCCGAGACCATCCGGGCGCGCCTGCTGGCGAGCCCCCATGCCCGGCTGCCGGTGGCCGATGGCGGGCCGGACGCGATGATCGGCGTCGTGCAGGTGCGCGACCTGATCGGCCCGCTCTCCCGGGGCGAGCCCCTGGACCTGCGGGCGCATGTCCGCCGGGCCCCGGTGCTGCCCGATACCCTGGACGCGCTCGATGCCCTGGACGCCCTGCGCAAGGGTACCGTGCCGATGGCCCTGGTCCACGATGAGTACGGCCATTTCGACGGGCTCGTGACCCCCGCCGACATCCTCGATGCCATCGCGGGCGCATTCCACTCCGAATCCGTGGAGCCGGACGCGGTGCGCCGCCCGGACGGGTCCTGGCTGATCGCCGGGTCGATGCCGGCCGACGAGATGGCCGACCAGCTCGGCCTGCGCCTACCGCCCTCACGCGACTACGCCACGGCCGCCGGCCTCGTCATCGCGGCGTTCCAGCGCCTGCCGGAGACCGGCGAGACCTGCGACATCGCCGGCTGGCGCTTCGAGGTGGTGGATCTCGACGGCCGCCGCGTGGACAAGCTGCTGGCGACGCGGCTCGAAGAGCCGGAGGTGGAGTAGGCGCTACGCCGCCTCGCCGGCGAGGCGACGTGCCGCCCGTTCGCGGCCGATCAGCGGCAGCAGCCCGGCGAGGTCCGGCCCATGCTCCAGCCCGGTGAGCGCGAGGCGCAGCGGCATGAAAAGCGCCCGCCCCTTCGCGCCGGTGCGGCTGCGGATCTCTGTGGTCCAGGCTCTCCAGGTCTCGGGGCCGAACGGCTCCGGCGGCAGCGTCTCGCGGGCCGCCGCGATCACGGCCTCCTCGGTGAGGACCGGATCGATCGGACCGGTCACCACGCGCCACCAGTCGCCCGCCTCCGAGACCCGGCCGAGATTGGGCTGCACCGCCCGCCAGAACGCCTCCGCCGTCTCGGCCGGGATGCCGAGGGCGGTGAGGCGCGGGGCGACCTCGGCGTACGGCATGGCGTGGACGAGGCGGGCGTTGAGCCCGTCGAGTTCGGTGGGGTCGAACCGGGCCGGCGCCCGGGAGATCTCGCCGAGATCGACGAGGCTCGCCAGCGTGTCGAGGTCGGGCACCGCCCGCACGGATTCGGCCGAGCCGGTCAGCACCGCCAGCGAGCGCACGGCCGCCGGCTCGTATCCGGCCTCGCGCAGGCCGCGCAGCGACAGGTGGCCGAGCCGTTTCGACAGCCCCTCCCCGTCCGCGGTGGTCAGCAGGTTGTGGTGGCCGAAGACCGGGACCGTGGCGCCGAGCGCCTCGAAGATCTGCACCTGCACGCCGGTGTTGGTGACGTGGTCCTCGCCGCGGATCACGTGGGTGATGCCGAGGTCGGCATCGTCCACCACGGAGGGCAGCGTGTAGAGGTAGCTGCCGTTGGCGCGGATCAGCACCGGGTCAGACAGCGACGCGCAATCGACATGCGCCGGCCCGCGCACGAGGTCGTCCCAGGTCACGGTCCGCGCCTCCAGCAGGAAGCGCCAATGCGGCCGGCGGCCCTCCGCCTCCAGGGCGGCGCGGTCCTCGGCGGTGAGCTGCAGCGCCGCCCGGTCGTAGATCGGCGGCTGGCCGCGGCCGAGTTGGCGTTTGCGCCGGCGCTCGAGCTCCTCCTGCGTCTCGTAGCAGGGATAGAGCCGCCCCGCCGCGCGCAGGGTGTCGGCGGCGGCGTCGTGCTGGGCCTTGCGGTCGCTCTGGCGGGCGAACAGGTCCCAGGTGATCCCGAGCCAGGCGAGATCCTCCTGGATCGCCTCGGCGAACGTTTCGGTCGAGCGCTCGGCGTCGGTGTCGTCGAGGCGCAGCAGGAAGCGGCCACCCGCCTTGCGCGCGAACAGCGCGTTGAGCAGAGCCGGGCGGGCGTTGCCGATATGCAGGTAGCCGGTGGGCGAGGGAGCGAAGCGGACGAGCGTCATGATCCGCTCTGTAGCCGATCTGCGGGCGGTTTTGCGCGTCCCTTCGCGCATGGGTGACGCGAACCGCCCGTGCCCCCGCCTTCGGCCCGCTACACAGCACCGGCAAAACCCGTCAGAACGCCACGCTTGGCGCTGAGGGGGATGAGCTTGATGGACGAGACGGCCGATATCGTGGTGGTCGGCGGCGGGATGGTCGGGCTGGCCTGCGCCATCGCGCTCAAGGATCGCGGCCTCGACGTGGTCCTGTGCGATCCCGGCGAGGCCCGGGCCCGGACCTCCTACGGCAATGCCGGCGTGGTCAGCCGCGGCTCGATCCTGCCGATGTCGAGCCCGGCCCTGTGGGGCAAGCTCCCGGCCTACCTGCGCAACGCCGACCGGGGCCTGCGCCTGCGCTACGCGCACCTGCCGCGGATCCTCCCCTACACGGCGCATTTCCTGGCGAGCGCCCGGGCCTCGGCCTGGCGCCGGGCCGCCGCAGCCCTGCTGCCGCTGACGAGCGCCGCCTACCCGGCCCATGAACGGCTGGCCGCGAGGGCCGGCACCAGCGAGCGGCTGCAGCGGACCGGCTGGATCAAGGCCTACCGCACCGAGGCCGCCTTCGAGGCCGCCGCGCTGGAGCGGGAGATCCTGTCCGGGCACGGGGTGGGGTTCGACATCCTCGACACGGCGGGGATCCGCGATCTGGAGCCCGCCCTGGTGCGCCCCTACGCGCGGGCGATGCTGCTCACCGAGACCGGGTCGGTGCGCGAACCCGGCCGCCTGATCGAGGCCTGCGAGGCGCTGTTCGCCGGCCTGGGCGGAAGGCGGCTGCGCGGCAGCGTCGAAAGCCTGTCGCCGGAGGCCGAGGGCTGGCGCGTCGTCCACGAGACCGGCGCGGTGCGGGCCAGGCAGGTCGTGCTGGCGGCGGGCGCCGCCTCCGGGGCGATCGCGAGAAGTCTGGGCTACCGTTTCGCGGTCGCGGCCGAGCGCGGCTACCATCGTCACTACGC
>NZ_VRVG01000188.1:0-6953 GCF_008040085.1 Methylobacterium sp. WL7
GATCGCGCGGCTTGCCGGCCAGACGATCTCGTTCCTCCAAGGCTTTGCTCAGGCTTGCCGGCCTGTAGCGACACCCCTCGATCTTAAGAGCCTCAATGTAGTCCTGCCAGGACGGGGCGCTCTTGTTTCCCTCAGTGCTGCGTATCCGTGCCACCTCCAGTGCTCCTGCATCCGCTTCGCGGCTGACTGGCTGCCACCCGCTGTCGAGATCCAATCGACAGCAAAGGAGGTGGGAAGTGTCCCACAGCTCATGGGAGACGCGCGTGACTGCGCTCGCGTGTGAAATCCAAGACGCTTTGAAGTTGATCGCCCCTCCGATGGAGGGCGGCAACATCAAGTCGAGAATAGCGTCCGCCGCTCGCGTGACGGGGCTGTCTTACTGGCGAGCCTGGGACCTTTGGTACGGCAAAGCCCGGCGCATCGACGCCCATGAAGCTGACCTTATTCGAACCGCTCGGCGCCGCCGGGCAGAAAGTCATCGGAATGAGCTTACGGCGCTTGCGACCGACTTTGAGGCTCTTGCGGAACGCCTTGCCGCACTCGCTGCGCACTCTTCTCGGGAAGAGTCTGACCGGGCTCGGCTTCTCGCTAGCCGAGTTCGGCGCTTGGCTGCGGGAGAGTGACTGATGCCGAACGCCGCCGGGCACGTCACCAACCTTGAGCTTCGCCGCATGCAGGATCTGCGTGCGGCAGGCCTCACCAACACCGAGATCGCGAGCGCTGTCGGGTGCTCGCGCGGGACAGTGCTTCGCTACGTCGGCCTGTCCCCGACCCCGCCGCGCACTGTCGAGCGCCAGCATCTCGCTCGCGACCGGATGCGCGACCGAGCCCTTCGCTACACGGCCTTTGTCGAGCGCGCTGCGGCCTACGCCCCGCTCCTCGTCCCGCCCAGCCCCTTCTGACCCCTCTCACTGCACGAGGCCCTATGCCTACGGCGTCCGCTATCATCGCAGGCCAGCCAGAACGGAAAGCGGCCGATCGCGTCCTGCTGCGCCTTCCGATGCCGCCCTCGTCCAATGCCGTCTGGGCGCATCGCCAGGGTGGTGGCGTCCGCCTGTCGGATCGCTACCGGCGCTGGCTGACGGATGCCGGCTGGCGGATCAATCAGCAGCGGCCGGGCCGGATCGCGGGCGGCTACGTGCTGACCTTGTGGCTGCCGGCCGTGTCCCGTCTTGACCAGGACAACGCCATCGCCGGCGTCTCCGACATCCTGCAGAGCTTCGGCATCATCGGCAATGACCGGGATGCTGAGGAAACGCATCTGCACTGGCACGGGTCGTCGAATGACCTGATCGCCGAGCTGCGCCCGTTCGTCGGCCTCTCGCGCGTCCAGCGGCCCTGCGCAGCATCGGAGGCAGCATGAGCGTGCGTAAGGAACAGCTCTCCGAGAACGTCGTCGTGATCTGTGGCGATAACCGCGAGATCCTACCGACCCTCGGCCGGTTCGACGCCTGCGTGACGGATCCGCCCTACGGGATTGGCGAGAGCGCTAAGAAGAACAACACGCGCGGCACGCTGGCCAAGCCGAACGACTACGGCACGGACGCCTGGGATGCCGAACCGGCTGACCCGGTCGTCCTCGACTGGATCCGCTCCAACACGCTCTGGCAGATCATCTTCGGCGGCAACTATTTCGCGCTGCCCGCCACCTCGTGCTGGCTGGTCTGGGACAAGGTCAACGGCGACAACGATTTCGCCGATTGCGAACTGGCTTGGACGAACTTGCCCAAGGCCGTCCGTCGCATCCACTGGATGTGGAACGGCATGCTCCGCAAGGGCAAGGAGCCTCGCTTCCACCTGACCCAGAAGCCGCTCGGCGTGATGTCGTGGTGCCTGGATCAGCTGCCGGCCGGCGTCGAGACCGTCGTGGATCCGTACTGCGGTTCGGGCACGACCGGCGTGGCGTGCGTCGGCAAAGGCCTCGGCTTCACCGGCGTTGAGCGTGAGGTTCACCACTTCGACACGTCGTGTCGGCGCATCGCTGAAGAGCTTCGTCGGCCGCGCCTCTTCGCGGAGCCTGCCGCCCGTCCGGTTCAGGAGGCGCTCCTATGACCTCCTGGCTCCGCTACGCGCGCCACACAGACGTTCCAGCGCTCATCATGGCTGGTTGGACTGTCTGCGCTGACCTCGGCCCCACGCACGGCTTCTACGCCGTCCTGATGCACTGGTGCGGGGAGGGCGACCCGTCATGAGCGACCTAGAACAAACCCTCGCCGGCAAGGCTGGCCTGTTCTTCCGGGTTGACCGCCTCACCGACTCTGGCTGGCAGCAGGAGCAATCCGCCCGCCAGTCCCTAGAGCGCTGGTGCGCCTACTGTGGCCAATCCTCCTGCTACGGCTTCGGAGAGACGCTGACGACGGCGGGTGTGCTGACCTGCTCCGACCCGTCCTGCATCGCCTCTGCCGAGGCTGAGATCGCATCGAAAGATCGCGTGCAGTCTGCTCGCGAAGTTTCGTCCGAGGCTCCTCCCGCCAAGCCCCATACCCCCGTCACCGACACGCTGGATCTGTTCGGGGAGGCCGCATGAGCATTCGCGCCGGGCTGTTCCACGACCCCTACCTGATCGGCAACGGGCGCTGGTGCTCGTGCTGTTTCCCCGACGGGCCGCCGGAGAAAGACGACTGGCGGCCACGGATGCACAGTCGGCTGCGTCGCGGCTGTAACGAGTGCGCGGGTGCCAGCCGCATCACCTTTACCGCTGAAGAGCTTGTCGCTGCGGCTATCGCCGGCCGGCATTCCAATCGCTCCGATGCAACCGAGCGGGGAGGGCGATCATGACCAACACCATCACCCTCACCCGAGAGCAGGACGAGACGATCTGGTCTCAGCTCAAGCAGGTTCGCAATTCGACCTCAGACCTTTGCGGACTGAGGGACGCTTGCGACGATCTCGGCATGACATCCGCCGTCGCCAAGATTGAGCGGTCGCAAAGAGAGATCGCGGACGCCATCACCGAGATCGCGACGATTTTGCTCGACGCTCAGCGGGCCTCATTCGCGCAGAGATCCGCGCCTAAGCGGTTCTTTTCGCTCAACAAATCCAACAGGGAGGCGTAGACCGCTATGGGTGACGGTCCTCCTTGGTTCAGATGCGACCCGCTCAAGCTCGGCGTGACGCTGTCAATGATGGCGCCGCATGAGGCGGTCGTCTTTATGGTGTTGATGCTGCGCGTTATGGAGAAAAGCGGCCCGGTCACTGAGACCGTCCGCTCTCTTCATCGCCGAACCGGCCTTACGGAAAAGCGCGTCACGGCTGCGCTGGATGGTCTCGCCCGCGTCGGGCATATCGTGGCGCTTTGTTCTGATCGGTACGACGTGCCGGACACGCACGCCGAAATCGCCCGGCAGCAGACCCCAGCCGCGCAGCGCGAGTACAACGGCAAGCCCCAGCGCGAGCTTCCGTATAACTGGGCCGCCATGAAGAGTGCGGTCGTGGAGCGCGACGGTCTCGTCTGCGCCTATTGCGGCGACATCAGCGGCCCGTTCGAGATCGACCACGTCGTTCCCTACAGCCGGGGCGGTGAGAACCATCCGAGCAATCTGTGCGTCGCCTGCAAGCCCTGTAACCGCAGCAAAGGCGCCCGCACGCCTGAGGAATGGCTGTCATGAAGGGCGAATTTTACAAAATGGACTTTCGCGCCTGGGACCACGGCACGGTCGATTTAAATCTAGATCAAGAGGCCGCCTACCTGCGCCTTTGCCATGCCATGTACGGGGTCGGTGGCCCGGTCCCGAATAGCGCTCGGTTCCTCATGGGGATCTTTCGCTGCGGCAATGTGAAGGCCGCATCTCTGGTCAAGCACCTCATTGAGGCTGGCAAGATCGCCGTCACTAAGGACGGCAAGCTGTTCAATCACCGGGTCTCGGAAGAGCTTGCGGATCGTGAGCGTGTGTCAGCCGCGCGCCGCGCCGCGGGTGAAAAAGGCGGGCTCGCAGAGCGATCCACTGGTGTTCAGAGGTCGAGTGAAGGTCGAGTGCCCCAAGAGTGGGCCACGAGTGAACCCCGAGTGGACCCTGAGTGCCGTCCGAGTGAAGCCCGAGTGGACGCGTCTAAGTCATTGAATTCACAAGACCCAAGCGAAGCAATTGCTCCAACGTCGAAAAGCAGAGGAGAGGAGAGGAGAGAAGAACAGGAAGATGCTTCGCATCTCCCTGAGCGCAAGCGCTCACGAGCATCCGAACCCGCAAAGCCCAACATCCTTTGCCCGGTAGATTTTGAGCCCACGGAGCGGCACGCCGCGAAAGCCGCCGAGCGTGGGTACGACCGCGCCTTCGTCGTGAAAGTACGCGACCGGATGTTTCGGTGGTCGCATTCAAACGCCAAGCGGCCGACCGCCAAGAAGACCGACTGGAATTTGGCCCTCTTCGATTTTCTCGAAAAGGCGATGGACGAGGCTGATGAGCGTGGAGGTCGTGGCGGCCAGTTGGCCAAGCCCAGATCCGCGCAAGAGAGCTTCCTGAACCAATCCCGCAATGCAGACCGCGAAATGCGAGGCGAAGATGACCAGAGCCCTTTCCTCTTCGACGCCGAACCGGTCGCTAGCGCGGCAGGATATTCGAACGGACACGCTCGTCCGGCGCTTCTCGAACCACCTGGAGGAAACCGCGGATTTCCGCCGCCGCGCTATCCCGGACCGGCTCGCACCCACTGACGACGAGCGGCGGGAGTTGAAGGCGCGGGTCTGCGAGATCGACAGCGGCCTGACCCGGGCGAGTGAGGCTTCGATCCGCCGGGCGGTGGGCTTGGTGAAGGGGCTGATGGCATCGCCTTCCGTCGCCGAGACGACGGTCGATGAGATCCTGAGCGGCTATGCGCTGGTCCTGACGCCGTATCCGCAGGCCGTCGTGGAGGACATCTGCGCCAGATACCTCGACGGAAGGCTTGGGAACCGGGTCTACGCCCCGACGCCGGCCGAGATCGCCCACGAGTGCCGGGAGATGCTGGCGCCCTTCTACGCCGAGCGTGCGCGGATCGCTCTGATCCTCGATGCCGAGGTCTACGCCACCCCGAGCCCGGCTGAGCAGGCCGAGGTTCAGGCCGCCTACCTGCGGTTCGTCGCCGACACCAACCAGCGGGCCAAGGGCGGCTTCGCGGCGGTCAAGGAAGGCGAGGGGAGTGCTGCTCAGGCAGACCGTGCCGCCGCCAACGCCCACCTCTCCGATCTAGAAGCCCGCAGAGCCAAGCGGGAAGGTGAGATGAAGAAGGAGACAGCAGCGTGAGCACCACTCGCTACGAAGCTAAGGCGACGCCGCAGCACAACGGCACGGCTCGCGTGCTCGACGCTGACCCCGCCATCTGCGCTGGAGAGCGCTGTAGATGGCCAGAGAAGCCCGCTGAGGCCCCTCCGGAGCGTATCGGGAGGTTCGATCCCAGCCTGACCTATTATGCCGCTAGCGTGGCCCCCCAGGGCGAAAGGCGGGCATGCGAGTGGTTGGAGCGGGCAGGCTTCGCGCCGTTCTCGCCAAGCCGTGTGGTCGAGCGGCGCCATGCTGGCCGGAAATCTCTGGTCCGCCGACCTGTGTTCCCGGGCTACGCCTTCGTCGGTAAGGCCAAGAACCAGTCGTGGCACAGCATCCTGCGCGAACCGGGCGTCGTGTCGCTCGTGTCGTCAGGACCGACGCCGATTGTGCTGCCGCCCTGGCAGATGCGGTTGCTTGCGGCAGCCGACGAGTTCGACGGATACGAGGCGCCCAAGCCGCAGAACGCCTTTAGCGAAGGTCAGTCGGTTCGTCTGGTCGGCGCGATGTGGGAGGGACTGATCGGGCAGGTGATGCGGGCACCAGAGAGCCGGCGCATTGCAGTGCTTCTCGATGCTCGCGGCCAGAAACTTAAGCTGGACGTGGACGTTGACTTGGTACGCGCTGCCTGAAATAATCTCGGCGCTTGCAGGGCTGTGTTGCGCGTTTGCATCACCAGTCCTGCGGACGCATGCGCGGCGTACTGAGCTTTGCTCCGCTGCGGCTTCTCTGATTGTGAGGCCAGCATGTCCCTCGTCACCATCCTCCTGATCATCCTCATCCTGGCCGCCTTCGGTGGCGGCGGCTTCATCGGCAACGGCGCCTATCGCGGCCCGGGGTTCTCCATCGCGGGGCTGCTGGTGGTGGTGCTGATCGTGTTGTTGGTGAGCGGCAGGCTTTGAAAGCCGCCGACAAATCAACCGAAATCGAATTCATTCAGAGGTTTCAGTATGGCTCGCGGCGGCGCTCGTCCGGGTGCTGGACGCAAGCCCGGCATTGCGGCTCAGAAGACCAAAGAAGCGCGGGAGCGCATGGCGTCTGAGGGCATCACGCCGCTCGACTACATGGCGGGCCTGCTCAACGGCACGGTCGAGTACGACGAGATCAAGTTCGAAGCCGCCAAGGCTGCGGCGCCGTATGTTCACCCGAGGCTGTCGGCGGTTGAGGCCAAGGTGGCGATGACGGTGGAAGACCTCGACGAGGCTCAGCTCAACGCCGAGATCCTGCGCGAGGGCACGGCGGCTGGTCTGATCTCAGGGGGCTCGACGCACTGATGACGGCCGCTGGCTCAGGCTCCGACGCTGAGCGCCTGGCCGCCAAGCGCCGGCTCGCCGTTCTGCTGGCCGAGAAGAACCGGCGGGCGGCGCGGCGGAAGCTGTTCAGCCTCTACCCAGACACCGGCCCGCTTCGCCGAGAGCTGTATCCGAAGCACCTCGCGTTCTTCGCGGCTGGCGCCACCGAGTACGATCGCTGCATGCTCGCTGCGAACAGGATCGGCAAAAGTTTTGGCGTCGGCGGCTACGAGACCGCGCTCCATCTGACCGGCGCCTATCCAGAATGGTGGGTCGGCCGGCGCTTCAGTCATCCGACTGACGCCTGGGCGGCTGGAGACACCAGCGAGACCACCCGAGACATCGTGCAGGCGATCCTGATGGGTCCGCTCGGCGAACTTGGGAAGGGGCTCATTCCAGGCGACAGCATCATCGGCGAGCCCAG
>NZ_VRVG01000189.1:0-6911 GCF_008040085.1 Methylobacterium sp. WL7
TCCCGGCCGTTGGCCCACCATGCGTACAGCCCTCATCGCCCTGATCGTGCTGGTTCGGTTTGGCCCTGACGTCGCCTATGCGATGCACCATACGCTCCCGGGCCCAGACACCTCGCGCCAGACGACTGCACCGAAGTGGATCGTCAGCCCTCCCGCCGTCGTGGTGATACGGCCGCTGACGCCCTGACAAAGGCCCGAAGGCGGACGGGTTCGAAGCGATCGGTCGCCGGAAGCGGCTGAAGACGCTCGGGTTCTCCGACACGATCCACAGCACTTCACCGCGAAGTCGCGTCCTCCCCGATCAGCCGTTGAACCCAGCCCCTGCATCGGGTCTGTTCGCGTTTGTTCTCATACGGCGGAGGGGCAGGTGCATCTCAATCGGGTCGACGAGCTGTTGATCCAGAGTCCGGATGCCGTGCGGGTTCCGCTGATCGGGCACGCCCTGTGCGCAGGCTTCCCGTCGCCGGCCGACGACTTCCTCGAGGGCGCGCTGGAGTTGCCGCGCTGGCTAGTGCCGAACCCGCCAGCGACCTTCCTATGGCGGATTTCCGGCTCCTCGATGGAGGGAGCCGGCATCTATGACCGCGACCTCGCCTGCGTGGATCGCAGCCTGAAAGCCGGCCACGGCAGCGTCGTGGTCGCGGCAGTCGACGGGCAGATGAGCTGCAAGCGCCTGGTGCTCGACGGCAATGTCGCCCGGCTGGCATTCTGCAGCCCGGACCTGGGGCGTGGTGCGGTTCTCGATCCGCTGGCACGTCGCGTGGGGGCGGCTGTCGTGAGCGCTCCGCAGCCGCGCCTGCACGATCGGATTGGCGGCGGCCGTGCTGTGGCGCTGATCGATGGCAATAGCTTCTACTGTAGCTGCGAGCGCGTGTTCGATCCGAAGCTCGCCGCGGTGCCGGTGATCGTGCTGTCGAACAACGACGGCTGCGCCATCGCCCGGACCAGTGAGGCCAAGGCTCTCGGCATCAAGATGGGCGACCCGTACTTCAAGATCCGCGAGATGTGCCGGCGGCAGGGCGTGCGCGTGTTCTCCTCGAACTACACGCTCTATGGCGACATGAGCGGCCGCACCAACGCGGTCTACCGACAGTTCAGCCCGCAGGTGGAGATCTACTCGATCGACGAGAGTTTTCTGAACCTCTCGGACGTGGCGCCGGGCCTGCGAGTGGAACTCGCGCGAGACCTCCGCGCCACCGTGCGGACTTGGACAGGCATCCCCTCGTGCGTCGGTATCGGGCCCACCAAGACGCTGGCGAAGCTCGCCAACCACATCGCCAAGACCGTGCATGACCTGCAGGGCGTGTGCGATCTGACCGACCCGACCGCCTACGCGCACTGGCTCTGCCGGATCGATGTAGCCGAGGTGTGGGGCATTGGCCGGGCCTCACTCGCCAAGCTGGAGGCGATGGGCGTGGAGAGCGTGGCGGACCTGCGCGACCTCGACCCGCGGCCGGTGCGCAAAGGCCTGACGGTGGTGGGCGAGCGCATCATCCATGAGCTGCGCGGGCTGGCCTGCCTGCCGCTGGAGATGGTCCCGGCCCGGCGGAAGGGCTGCGCGGTCACCCGCTCGTTCTCTGGACGGATCGAGGACCGGGCCACTCTGGAGGAGGCGGTCTCGGCACACGCGACGCGCCTGGGCGAGAAGCTTCGGCGGGAGGGCTTGGCCACCAATCACGTCACGATCTTCTACCATACCAGCGAGCACGATCGGGACGCGCCGATGCGCTCGGTCTCGACCACCGTCACCTTGCCTGAGCACACCTCGGACACCCTGGCCCTGATCAAGGCGGCACGCCACGGAGTGGCCAAGACCTGGCGTGAGCCCGGGCAGCGTCCGTGGCGCTACTCGAAGGCCGGCATCGTCACCAACGACTTGGTACCGCTGTCGCACAGCCCGAGGGCGCTGATCGGTGCGATGGACCGGGAGCGGTCCGGTCCGCTGATGGCGGCCATGGACGCCTGCAACGCACGCTGGGGCCGGGGTGCGGTGGTGCCGGCCCGTGCGGGACTGGTGGCCAAGCGGGAGTGGAACACGAAGTTCGAGATGCGCACCCCGCGCTACACCACCCAGGTGGGCGAGTTCCCGGTAGCCCACGCCTGAATGTAGCGGACGACCGAGCCATGGTGTGGAAGCGCACTCGCGAGGAAAAACAGCACCATCTATGCGCGGGCCACAACCCACAGGTGGTTGTTCGCAGCATCGTGGGTGCATAGGTCGGTGTTGTGGGACAGCGATGGCGTCGCGGTTCTGCAGCCCTCCCAAGGGCGTTTCCTCCCAAGACTTCGGGCCGCTCCTTCGGGAGTGGCCTTTTTTGTGCCTACGCGTGATTGAGGCGGCCGAAATCCGGGATCCAGAGCATCGTCGTCACCTGGCCTCGGCCAGTTCATCGACACTGGAGGCAACCGTGAAGCCTTCGCGATCGAAAACAGTGTAAATCACCACCGCCGGCTCAACGTCGAGGTTGGCGATATGTGCGACAGCAGCCTCTCTAGCGCTCGCTACCGTCTCGTAGGGATCCGACAGTTGATACATGCGCGTTTCTATCTCCTCATCGGATGAGGCAGGCTCGGCAATCGTGATTTCGACCGTATAGGACATGTCTGTACGCACCCTAGTTCAGTGAAAAACACCAAAGAACCACAGCAATAAAATGATCGGCAACGGTATTCCGATCAGCCATAGCAACCCACCGCGTAGCATTTCTGCCTCCGCTCGTTCGCCTAACTCGTTCGGTTCTGAGCGATTGCCAATGAGAAACGCACGAGAACGAAAAAGCGATGCGTTCCCTCAGAACGAAAGCTGGGATGGTGGTCAAATGCTGACCGACTACCCTCCCGCACCCTTTCCTACCTGCACGCCCTAGCGCTTCAGCGCGAGCAAGTACCAGGCTGGCCTCGCGTCCCCGATCTCGGCCTGGAATGCCGGCGCGCTCAAGATCTGAGCGGCAATCGAAGGTTCGGACATTAGCGGCACCAGGATCCTGGCGCGGGTGTTCTTGCGCGGCCGCGCGCCAGGCGTTCCATCCGCGCCGCTACTGCAGCCGGCCGACGCCAGCGTTCAGGCCCAGCACGATGGCCCAGGCCAGCACGTCCCCGGCGGTGAGCCAGTCGCCGCCGTCCACGCGCCAGTTCTCGAAATCGTCGTCGGGCTCGACGGTGTGGCCGCGGGACGTGAGGACGGTCACGGCTTCGGCGATGGGGTCCGAGTCCTCGAACATGCGGTTCACGGACGCGACGTCAGCCCTCAAGGCGCCGAGCAAGGGTGCGACCGATACTCGTCAGCAGCAATTCAGAGAGGTCGCGGAGGTCGGCATGATCGCCCTGCATGAGCGCTGTGTGGGCTTCGATGCAGCGATCAGCTGCGACAAACAGCGGATCCTCAATACCTTGGGTAAGCAAAGCGGCCGGGATGCCAGAGTTGCGGTGGCCGACGGTGGTGTCGATGTAGGCTCCAAGGCCTTGCATACCGCCACTCTCGTTTTGGGAAATGGTGCCTCGATTTAGGATCCAGCGTACATTGCCCTCTTCACTCAGGACCCGAAACTCGGCTGAGAAGGGGCCGCCGGTCCGGCGAGCCTGGCGGATCTGGCCGAACAACCAATCCCGGTCGTCAGGGTGTATGCGCCCGAGAGCGGTTTCGAGGGGAAGCGGCTGGCCAGCGAGGGCGGCATTGCCGGCCATCACAGCAGCTGCACCTTCGTCCAAGACGGAGCGGCCTGCGGCGATATCAGTATTCCAGATACCAATCAGTCCGGCTGCCCGGAGTGCCGGAATTGCTGCAGTAAGAGCTACCATCGAGTGCCCCGTTTCTTCCCCACAAAACATATTACGAAGAACCAGGCACGAACGTTTCGCTCAATTTATCCGGTTATGCAGACGCGACGATCATCCGCCGACGTGCCTCGGCAAGCCGCTCTTCGTCCGAGTGTTCGGGCAGCTCGGTAGCGACCTTCTCGACGATCGTGCGCGTGGCCGCCTCTTCCAGACCGAGGCCCCGGGCGAAGCCGTCAAGGCGCCGCATCATGTGCTGCGTTGCGGTTCGGTCGGGCAGGGACGGCTCATCACTCATCCCTGGACCGGGAAGCCCATGATGACGGCGGTCATCACCATCGTGCGGCGTAGGCCAGGGGTAGTGGCCTCTTCCGACAGCAGCTTCTTGGCCTGAGGGTGCATCTCGATCGCCTTGGCTACGTCGACCCGGTGACCGGACTTGAAGACGAACGGCTCGGCGTTGCCATCCTTCAGGTAGGCGGTCGTAGCCGCTTCGATCTCGTCGTCCGTCACCTCGGACTTACGGCGCAGGTCGCCGACGCTGGGGATCTCTTTGGCCATGCCGGAGAGCTACAGCGCCCTGCCCGGGGCGTCCATCAGGCGGTCACTCGACGCCAGCTTGGCCGTATTAGGACGCCGCCCCGATAAGGCGCATAGGGTCTCATCCCTCAGCGCAATCCTGTGCCCTGGGCCACGATACGGAGGCCGAGATGGCGCTCGAACTCAAGACCGGCAAAGCGCAGAGCGTCACGGCAGAGGACTTCAACGAGCGGGTGAAACGCCTGCTTGCAAACAAGCCCGACCCGCAGAAGGCTGAGCCAAGGGGCAGAAGCTTCAAACCCAGCAAGCCGCCTGCGAACGCCTGACGAGCGATTACGTCGGCCGGGCGGCCATATCATCACGGCTCGCCCGGTCCTCGCGCACTCTCCCACCGCATCCGCGGCTGGCGCGCTCTCCATAATATAGTCGAGATCCCTCGCGACGTTTCAACGTGACCACGTTACAACGTGGTAGCGCGATCCCGTTGCCAGTTCCTGCGTGGTGGTCTAGGGTCCGATAAGAAGAGATTATCGGACGCCAGAAGACAGCATGCCAGCGACGCCGCCTCGCCTCCCCTTCTCCCACGCCGGGCAAGACTTCGTCGTCAAGGCGCGGCCAGTCGCGGACGGCGTCGAGGTCCGTGGCTTTTGGCATGCGCGCTCGAGGGGACGGACTCGGTTCTCCGTCGTCGTGCCGGCTGACGCCATACAGAAGGCGCAGAGGCCTGACTGGGCCGATCCCGTGCAGGCCGCACTGAAGCTCGTGCGGAACCAGATCATCTCGGCGATCAACGAGGGCGAGCCGCTGGCTGAGGAAGCTCAGCTTTGAGCACCGAAGTCGCCCTCCCCTCACCGACCGGCCTGCAGGCATTTGCCGACCGGGCACGCGAGTACGCGGATCAGTCACGAGTAGCGAACACACGCCGAGCCTATGCGTCGGACGTGCGGGCATTCGCACGCTGGTGTGAGGCACGAGGCGAGGCCTCGTTGCCGGCGAGCCTAGCCGCCATACTGGCCTACCTGATCGACCACGCGACAACGTTGAAAGTTGTCACGTTACAACGTCGTCTTGCTGCAGCGCTACGACGCTCCGAGCTTGCCGAACTCGAGGTCGCCCGTAAGGACGGTGCGGCCTGGATCGAGGAACGGCCCGACGGCCTCGTAGTCCACCTCGCCCGTAGCAAGACGGATCAGCAGGCCGAGGGCGTCGAGATCGGCGTGCCCTATGGGTCGAACATAGAGACGTGCCCGGTGCGCAGCTATCGTGCGTGGATACAGGCAGCCTGCCTGAAGGAAGGTCCGGTGTTCCGGCCTATCGACCGGCACGGGCGGCTCGGCACCGATGCAGTGACGGATCGGGCCGTGGCCCGGATCGTTCAGCGCTCGGTTGAAGCAGCTGCGCTGGCGGCGGGGCATTCGCTGGAGGAAGCGAGCCGGCTCGCGGCAGGCTATGCCGGGCACCCGCTCCGGTCCGGCCTCGCTACGTCGGCCGCGGCCAACGACGCGCCCGGCCACGCGATCCAGCGTCAGCTTCGGCACAAGCGCTTCGACACGACGAGCGGCTACATCCGGTCCGGGCAGCTCTTCAAACAGAACCCGGCTGGGATGGCAGGGCTGTGATGCGCGTCTTGGCTCTCACCACACAGAAGGGCGGATCAGGCAAAAGCACGCTCGCAGCCTCGCTCGCGGTCGCGGCGATGCAGGACGGGGAGACGGTCGCGGCGCTCGATACAGATCCGCAGGCGTCACTCGTAGGCTGGGGGCGGCGGCGCGAAGCGAACGGCTTGGACGTACATCGGGTCGAGCCGTCAGTGTTCGCCGGCACGCTTGGGCGGATCCAAGGCGCAGGCGCAGTCTCGCTCGTCATCGTGGACACACCCGGCCGGTTCGGGCCTGATGTCGCCCTGGTACTGCGCGAGGCCAGCCTGTGCCTTCTACCGGTGAAACCGTCCATCCTCGATGTCGAGGCGGCCCGGCCGACGGTCGAGCAGTTGCGGCTCCTCAAGCGGCAGTTCGCCTTCGTGCTCAACCAGTGCAATCCCACGACGCAGGCCCGCACACTCGACGCGGCGACGGCCTTGGTGAGCACTGGAGCGCTCGCGCCCTCGATGGTCGCGACGCGATCAGATTTCCTGGACTCGATGACGACAGGACTCGGCGTCACTGAACTGGCGCCGAAGGGCAAGGCAGCCGTCGAGATCCGGCTGCTCTGGCAGTGGATCAAGGCGCAGCTCGCAGGGGCGAAGGCATGAGCAAGAAACCGCGGCCATCCATCAACGATCAGCTCGCCAGGATGGCTACGCAGGCACAGGCACCAGCCGTCGAGGCACCGCGTGACTCCATTGTCACGGGCCAGCGTGACGACGTGACCACGTTACAACGTGACAGCGTGACAGCGTTTCCACGGGTCAGCGTGACGACTGACAACGTGGTCTCAGAGCCCGCCGGGCCGGAAGGGTACAAGCGGCGGGTCCGGTACGAGAAGCCTCATGCCTCAATCTACGCGCACCCGAAGGTGTTTAAGGCGCTTCGCGAGATCGCGGCTGCCACGGACTGCAAGCCTCATGATCTCTACGTCGAAGGGTTGCGCATGGTTCT
>NZ_VRVG01000018.1:0-62731 GCF_008040085.1 Methylobacterium sp. WL7
ACTCTCGAACGATGTATAGATCTCGCGTGGCTTCGTTTACGCATCGCCGAGGTGAGGATTGCTCGTGCGTCGTCCGCTTTTCCTCGTGCTCGCCCTCCTGATGGCGACGGCCGTGCAGGCCCAATCCGGAAGTGGCAACGGGATTGGCAATTCCGGAGCCGGCAACGGTAACGGCAACGGGAATGGTAGCAACAACGTCCTGGCGTCCGCGGCTGCCGCGGGCTCGTCGAGTTCGGTGAACATCGGCGGCAGCGGCAGCGGCCGGAACACGCCGGGTGTATGGGCGCCTGGGCTCGCGGCGGCGGGCATCGAAAGCTGTCTTGGCAGCGCCAGCGTCGGCGGAGCTGGTCCTGGGTTCGGCGTCACCATCGGCGGCACCCTGACCGACAAGGGCTGCAACCTGCGGCTCTACGCCCGGACCCTGTACAGCCTCGGCCACCGGACCGCGGCCACGCAGATCCTGTGCAACGATCCCGACGTCGCTCTGGCGCTCGCCGTCGAGGGCGTTCGCTGCCTCTCCGGCCCCGGGGCCGAGGCGCAACGGATGGTCGGGTTCACGCCCCCCGAAGGCTACGCGGAAATCGCCGATCTCGATCAGGAGGTCCGGACTGAGCCCGATGATCTCCTCGCCCGGCGCCCGCCCGCGAAGCGCCGCCGGCGCTCCCACGCGGAGCCCGGTCGGCGGCCCGCTCCGCCCGCTAGGGCGCAGACCGGGGCGCCAGCGCGCTCAGGTGCGTCGCAGGCGCCAACGTCACCAGGCGGGGCGTGAGCAGCATCGCGATCTGGGTCCGATTGTGGAGCCCGAACTTACGCATAATGTTGCCGATATGCGTCTTCACCGTGTTGGCCGAAATGCCCATCTTATAGGCAATGCTGTCGTTCTGCGCGCCCTGAGCAATGTGCCTGATGATCTCCTGCTCTCGTACGGTTAGCGTGATTCGAGTATCAGAGAGAGCGTTTAGGGCAAACGGTTGGAGCATCGTGACCTCCTTCTGCGGCGGGACATGCCCGACGGGACCTGATCATTCGATCTTGAGCGCCTCGACCGGGTCGAGTCGCGAGGCCCGGTGGGCGGGGTAGTATCCGAAGAACAAGCCGACCAGCGCTGAGAACCCAACCGACAGCAGGATGGCCTGCGCGTCGATGACTGTGGCCCAGCCTGCCGACCGCGCGACGGTGAGTGAGACGCCGGTTCCGACAACGACGCCTGCCAGCCCGCCCAGCAGGCACAGCACCAGGGCTTCGGCCAGGAACTGGAGACGGATGTCTGCCCCGCGGGCGCCGACCGCGCGCCGGATCCCGATCTCGCGGGTGCGCTCGGTCACGGTGACCGTCATGATGTTCATGATGCTGATGCCGCCGACCAGCAGCGACACCCCCGCCACCGAGGTGAGCAGCAGAGCGATCGTGCGCGTGGCGCCGCGCTGCGCGTCCATAGCGGCGGCCGGGTCTGAGACCTTGAAGTCGTCCTCCTGCCCGTCGGTGATGCGGTGGCGCTGGCGCAGGAGTTCCTCAATCTCGGTGCGCGCCCGGGCCATTGCCTCGTCCGAGACGGCCTTGGCGACGATGTAGGCGACGGCGTCACGATTGACCCCGCTCGCGCTGCCAAGAAAGCGGAGCTTGGCGGTCTCCAGGGGGACGAACACGACATCGTCTTGGTCCGGCCCTTTGGGGTCAAGCACGCCCACCACCTCGAACGGCACGCTCATGATGCGAACTTCGGTCCCGACTGGGTTGTCGCGCCCGAACAACTCCTTGGCCACGACGCTGCCGAGGATCGCGACCTTGGCGGCGCTGTTCTGCTCGGTGCCGTTGAAGGTGCGCCCGGACGCCACGGACCAGTCGCGCACGAGAAAATGCCCGTTAGTGGTGCCGTTGACGGTCGTGTTCCAGTTTTTGTTTTCGCGCACGATCTGCGCACTCCCCGACAAGGATCCGGCCGCAGCGCGGACTTGCGGCACCTGCGCCAGGATGGCGTCGACGTCACCTTCCGTTAGCGTCAAGCGGGTTCCCGCCTTGAGCCGGACCCCGTCCTTCTTAGCGGTGCCGGGATTGATCATCAGGACGTTGGCGCCGACGGCCCGGATCTGGTCGGCGACCCGTCCCTGCGCGCCGCTGCCGATCGCCAGCACCGTCACAACCGAGGCGACGCCGATAACGATGCCCAACATGGTCAGGAAGCTGCGCATCGGGTTGAGGCGCAGGGACCGGAGGGCCACAAGGAGAGTCTGGTATAGGCTCATGCGGCGTCAGCCCGCTTGAAGCCCTTATGCACATCATCGACGACCTCACCGTCGCGCAGATGGACAGTGCGCGCGCATTGCGCGGCGACAGCGGCGTCGTGGGTAATAATCACCACGGTTTGGCCGCCGCGGTTGAGCTGGTGGAACAGGGCGAGGATTTCGGCGCCGGTCCGGCTATCCAGCGCCCCAGTCGGCTCGTCCGCCAGTAGGACCGCCGGATCGCCCACCAGGGCACGGGCAATCGCCACGCGCTGCTGCTCACCCCCGGAGAGTTGCGAGGGGAAATGCGTTTCCCGGACCGACATGCCGACCGCCTCTAGGGCGGCGCGGGCACGCAGCCGTCTCAGACGCGATGCAATGCCGGCATAGATCAGCGGCAGTTCCACGTTCTCCACCGCGGTGCTACGCGGGAGCAGATTGTAAGACTGGAATATGAAGCCGATCCAATCCCGGCGCATCCGAGCCCGGGCGTCGTCGGAGAGTCGCGCCGTGTCCTCGTCGTTGAGGCGGATCGACCCCGAGGTCGGGCGGTCGAGGAGCCCGACCATGTTCATCAAGGTGCTCTTGCCCGAACCCGACGGCCCCATGATGGCGACGGACTCGCCCGCCTCGACGCCGAGGGTGATGTTACGGATCACCGGCACCGATACGGTCCCGACCCGAAACGTCCGGTGCACGGCTTCGAGGGCGAGGAGCGGCATCTCAGAACCCCAGCCGTACACCGAACAGACGGTGACCCGCCTGTAGCTCGGCCTGCCCGATCACGACCTCGCTGCCCTCAGTCAGGCGCCCCGCTGACCGCAGGGCGACGAGGTCGGAACTTATCCCGCCGGTCTCAACCCGGACCGCTTCAAGGTTTCCATCGATGCCCCGCACCCAAACAGCTGGCGCGCCCGAGTCGCGCGCCGCGCTACCCTCCGGTCGGAAGCGCAGGGCGGCCAGCGGCACCTTTAGGACGTTCTCATCCTTGTGGATCGTCAGCTTTACAAGGGCGGTCATCCCGGGCAGGAGCAAGCCGTCGCGATTGTCGGTCTTCAGCACCACCGTGTAGGTGACCACGTTTTGCGTTACGAGCGGCGCTTTGCGGACTTGGCGTACGACGGCCTCGAACCGCCGGCCAGGATAGGCGTCCACCCCGAAGGTGGCGCGCTGCCCTGCCGCGACCCGCCCGATATCGGTTTCGTCCACGCGGGCATGGACTTCCATCTCCGCGAGGTTCTTGGCGATGTTAAAGGCGGTGCGGACTTCCAGACCCGCCGCCAGGGTCTGGCCTTGGTTGACGAAGCGGCCGACCACGACGCCTTCGATGGGCGAGCGGATTACCGTCCGGTCAAGGTCGATCTCGGCGCCCCGGAGGCTCGCCTGGCGCTGGGGCACAGCGGCGCGGGCCTGAGTCAATTCCGCTTCGAGGCGACGAACCTCTGCGACGGCGCCTTCCACCGCGAAACCGTTGAGGTCAAGCACTGTGCTCGCCTCGCGCGCCTGTGCCTTCCGAGAGGTGAGATCGGTCTGCGCCTCCTCTAGGGCAGCGGGCGCGGCGACCTCACGGGCACGCAGGGCGACCTTGCGATCGAGATTGCGCTCAGCGGCGAGCTGCACGGCCTGCGCGCTCTCGACTTTGGCCTGGAGCACAGCCTTGGTGCCGCGGACGTTGTCCAGGTCGATCCGGGCCCGGTCGAGCCGGGCCTGCTGAACCTTCACGTTAGCCGCTGCCATCTCGAGAGCAGCCCGGTTCTCCTCGACCTTGGCGACGAAGCTGCGCTGATCAAGTTCGGCGAGCGGGTCCCCTAGACGGACGCGGTCGTTGAAATCCACATGCAGCTTGGCAATTTGTCCCGCAAGCTGTGAGCCCACCTCGATCGTATCGACGGGCTGCACGGTGCCGGTGGCAGTGATGAGCTGCTCTAAGGCGCCGCGCTGGATCGTCGCCGTGATGAACCGGCCCGGCTCGGGCGCTGCGGCGGCGGTCTCCTGGATCGTGGCCGCAGCCGCGGCCGGCGATCCGCCTGGTGCGGAGCCGAAGCCGCCGACATCGGGATTGACGTAGGTGAGCAGGGCGAAGGCGGCCACCGCCGCGAAGCCGAGCGTCATCAGGTTGTCAGGCAACCAACGCGCCACGTGCGAGACCTCCCGCTTGTCCGCCCTGTAGGCCCTGGACGACCCAGGTCTCGTGGCAGTGGCCTCGGGCTCCATGGCCCGGGGATTAGTGAATTAATTACAGATGTTTCTGTGCTTGGAAACTCAAATCGAACCCTTAAGTATCAATACGTATGTGTCAGATTCAAAATTCAGTATACATTAAAATGCATTGTGAACTATATAGAACTGGCTTGGTTCGCATTGTGAACGTTCTTACATTGAAAAATTCTACTAGCAAGTGATCATACCATCGCATTTCGCGCGGCCATGCGCACCAATGTTTGGACGCACTCACAGTCCGTCTTTGTCATCATTTTAGCGCGATGGATCTCAACAGTGCGATGACTAATTTCAAGGACCTGACCGATCTCCTTGTTGGTGTGCCCGAGCAAGACGAGATCGAGAACGTCGCGCTCCCGCCCGGTCAGACGGCTCACCCGCGCGGTGAAGGCCGCGTCATCATAGTTGGCTGGTTCCGCCCCGCTGCTGACCGCGAGGGCTTCCCGCACCGCGTCGAGAAGGAGCGCGGCGGCGAACGGCTTCTCCAGGAAGTCGCAGGCCCCGAGTTTCATGGCCCGCACTGCGGTGGGGATGTCCCCGTGTCCGGTCATCATCACGATCGGGACCGTCGCGCCGGCGGCCCGGAGGCGGACCAGCATCTCAAGCCCGTCGATGTGTGGCATACGCAGGTCGGCCACGACGCAGCCGTTCAGGCGGCCTGGCTCGTCGAGCAACGTCGCCGCGCCTGCATGCTCCACGACGCGATGCCCGAACACGCCCAGGAGGAGCACGAGCGAGTGGCGCATCGCGTCGTCGTCGTCCACGACGTGGATCGTCGAGATAGGGACCATCGTCATGTTAGTCCTCAACCGTGGGCAGGGTGAAATGGAAGGTGGCGCCCCCCGTGGCGGTGCTGTCCACCCAAAACCCGCCGCCATGGGCGTGCACGATCGACCGGCTCACCGACAATCCGACGCCCATCCCGGTGGGCTTCGTCGTGACGAAGGGCAGGAAGAGCGTGTCGGCGATCGCCGCGGGGATGCCTGGGCCGGTATCCGAGACGCTGATGCGGACCACGCCGTCATTTTGTACGGCAGCGGTGATTGCCAGGTACCGGCGCGCACTGTCGCGCATCGCCTCGCAGGCATTCCGAATAAGGTTGACCAAGACTTGCTGGATCTGCACCCGGTCGGCTAGAACCCGGGCGCCGGGCGGACCGGGATCGATCCGCACCTCGACGCCCTGCTCGCCGACCCCAATTAAGGCGAGATCGCAGGCGTCACCGATGAGCCCCGCCACGCTCTCGAACTGCCGGTCGGTCTCGCCGCGGGTCACGAAGTCCCTCAGGCGCCGGATGATCGCCCCCGCGCGCTGCGCCTGCCCGGTCGCCGCGGCGATCGCGTCGCGGGCTTCGTCGATCCGCACAGGCCCGGGCTCCGCGAGAAAGTGGTCGCAAGCGGCTGCGTAGTTGCTGATCGCTCCGAGCGGCTGATTGAGTTCGTGGGCGAGCGCCGAGGCCATCTCGCCCATGGCGGACAGCCGCGAGACATGGATCAGGTCTGCCTGAAGCCGCTGCAGGCGCGCCTCGGCCTGGCGGCGCTCGTCGATGCAGTACACGATACCGCGGAAACGGGTCGCTGCCGGGCCGCGGCCGCGCTCGGCCCGGCCCTGGGAACGTACCCAGCGGACCTCGCCGTCAGCCTGACGGACGCGGTACTCGATGCTGTATCGGCCACCCTGATTCAGCGCGCAGCAGACCGCCGCCGCCCGGGCGCCACGATCCTCGGGATGCACGACGGCCTGGAAGGCGTCGTGATCGGACAGGCTCCGGGCAGGCACGCCGAGTACCTGATGGCAGTTCTCCGAGACGGTGACCCGCCCAGTCGTGGGATTGAGCGACCAGGTGCAGATGCCGACCTCTGCGAGGGTCTCGCGCAGATCGCGGGCCGAGAGACTGTTCCGGCCCCCTGTCTGCCGTTCGGAACCGCCGCCTTCCAGTTCCCGCACCGCCTTGCCTCCCCTCCATCCGTGCGCGCCCCAGCTGCGTGCCGGACGCTGCCCAATTTCTAGACATCATACAACACGCGACATCGTATCGAAACCTGTATTAGCGAGAAAATTCACGTCAATATACTGGTTTTACGAGGCGCGCCGTTTTCCATATAAACAGATTACTATCAATAGTTTACGGATATACCGCATTGCAGCAAAAGTTGCCGAACGCGATGATAATAAATTGTGATTTTCATCATCCAAAAGGGGTAACCAGCAAAGGTTAGCTCAGATTTACGGCTATTCACGGCCGATCGAGCACAGCAACCTGAAGTCGTTGTTCAAGCGGAGCAACACACCGCATTGCCCGCCCAACACGGGATTGGGCATGCTTCGGACAGGAGGAATGCGCGATGAGGATAATCCTGCTTTCGGCCGTCGCCGCCCTCGCCCTCGCCGGCATGCCCTCGATGGCGTCGGCTCAGTCGGTGGGTAACGGCAACGGCAATGGCAACGGCAACCTCGGTTCCGGCAACGGCAACGGCAACGGCAACGCCAATGCCGGCTCGCTGAACGGCAATGGCAATGGTAACTTCAACCTGGGCAATTTGAACGGGAACCTGAACGGGAATGCCAACGCCGGCTCGGGCAACGGCAACCTCAACGGCAACGCCAATTTCTTCGGTATCGGCAACGGGAATGCCAACGGCAATCTCAACACCGGCAACCTCAACGGCAACCTCAACGGCAACCGGAATGCCTTTGCCATCGGCAACGGCACCCTCAATGGGAACAGCAACTTCGGCAGCTCCAACGGAAACCGGAACGGCAGCCGGAACTAGGCTATCCAAGACCAGGGCTCAGCGCCCGTGGACCGCACGGGCTGAGGCTCGCGAGGCGACGGCCGTCCCGATCCGGACGGCCGTCGGAGGTGGATGCGCGCCCGGGACCGCCCGGCGCGGAACAGGGAGCAGCGCGATGAAATCTCCATTCCTTCCCCTGGCCCTTCTCGGGCTGGTCGGTTCGGCCGCGCTTCCGGCGCAAGCTCAGATCTACGCCATCGGGAACGGCGTCGGGAACGGTAACGGAAATTTCGGATCCCTCAACGGCAACAACAACGGCAATTGGAACACCGGATCCGGCAACGGCACCGGCAACGGCAACGGCACCGGCACGCCCGTCCTGAACGGCAATATGGGCGCCTTTAACACCGGATCAAACAATGTCGGGGCGTTCAACAGCGGAACCGGCAATACGGGCGCGTTCAACGGTATCGGCAATACCGGTTCGGGCAACGGCAGCAACAACGTCGGTGCCTACAATGGCAATTACAATTCCGGCTCGT
The DNA here is from genome assembly GCF_008040085.1 of Methylobacterium sp. WL7. Classification (NCBI taxonomy): domain Bacteria; kingdom Pseudomonadati; phylum Pseudomonadota; class Alphaproteobacteria; order Hyphomicrobiales; family Methylobacteriaceae; genus Methylobacterium; species Methylobacterium sp. WL7. Next base: position 7,720 of record NZ_VRVG01000018.1, read on the forward strand.
CTAACGGGAACGGCAATGTCGGCGCCGGGAACGGCAATCTCAACGGCGGCAGCAGCAACGGCAATGGCAATATCGGTGGCGGGAACGGGAACCTCAATGGGAACTCATTCCTGCCGTCGTTCTTCCGTCGCTAGAGTTGTGGCGGACCAAGTTGGATCGGGCCGTGAATTTAAACATTTTTTTTTGATGCGCTCGTTGACGCCGAACCGGCATCCACTTCGGCGGCAAGCGCTCTAAAACCACTACGTCTTAGGGTGCACCGATGACCGGATGTGGCGCAACGCGCGATGCAGGCGCACCACGCGGAATGGCGTGGCTCCCGGAGCCTCTTTAAGACTGGGTCTTGCCCGCCTCCGCCACCCTCCTGAGGTGCCCGCGTCAGCGGGCCCCGACATGATCTCCGGAGCCCGGGCGGTCGGCCAGAGCACTCCTTCGAGGCGGCTGCGCCACGCCTAAGAAGGCGGGAAAATTTGGGCGGTCGGTCTCAAAGCGCTCTGACGCCGGACCGCCGCCGCACTTCAGGAGCCACAAACAAGCTCGATGGAGCAGCCGATGTACCAATCCCTCACCATCCTCGCTCTGAGCCTGCTCATTCCCTCGGGCGCAGAGGCAGCGCCGGGCGTCGCGACCGCTCTCGTGCGGCCGGACGGACAGATCTGGCCCGCCGGCGGCAACGGCAACGGCAACGGCAACACTGGCTCGAACAACGGCAACGGCAATCAATCGAACGGCCACGGGAACTTCGGCACTGGGAACGGGCACGGCAACGGCGGCGAAAGCGCGCCACGGATCTGACGGGTCGGGAGTCGAAACGCACCGTCCGCAGCCACGCCGGACGCTCGCGCAGCGGCAGCCCTTTCCCCCCTTCCCGTAAGCACAGTCCCGTTACAGGCTACGGCGACTATAATCCCAACAGTGCAACGACGCCGTGTAGAGAATTATCCTTATTGGGTTTTGCTAAATATTACTTTATTCATCAAAAATATGATTGAGAATGCGCCCAGCATGGAGTGCATCCGATGGAAACGCCCCGCCCAATACGAGCTGGACGCACGCCGACAGCGGTAGCCATTGCTGTGACGATCTGGTTGTCACCAGCCGTGTCGGCACGGCCTTCCGATAAGCGCCAACACTCTGAGTCTGCGGTCCCGGACAATAGAAGCGCTAAGGATCTGGTGCGCACCAAGGCGTCGGATCTCCTGATCGAGACTCGAAATGCCTCGGGGACGTTCGGCGTTGCCCTCCCGCTGGAGATCAAGCTGGTCCGAGTGCGGAACGTCTACATCGAGGCAATCAAGCTGCTCGGTCTGCCCCGGGGCGCGACGATCAACGATTCCTGCAACACTTTCTCGTCGTCGAGCGACAACAACGACGTGGATGTGAGTGCGTGGGATCTGTCGAAGATCCAGATCACACAGAGCGATCAGCGCGAGAGCAGTTTCTCGCTTGCGGTCGCGGCAATCTGGACTCCGGAATCCGGCGGTCACATCGATGTCACGTCGAGCCGCCTAACCGTCAACTTCGCTGCAGAACACCGGTTGCGCATCGGTGCCGCCGATGAACATGCTGAGCCCGAATGGCACGCACTTCCGATGCGTTCGGAGACCCTGGCATCCCAAGCCATCGCTCTCCAGACCGGCGAGGGCGCCGTGCCGGTGCTGGCCCCGGCCGCCCCCGAGAGTACCGCGGCGATCACCCGTCCGGCGCCGTCCCGTGCGCCCGGCCCCAGGCCGGACGGCGCGGTCGAGGAGGCCCATCTCCCACCCGCTTCGGCGCCCGCGCAATCGTCGACGGGCCCCGACCCGCTCGTGCAGCGGGCCAAGGGCTTAATTCGACTCGGCGACATCAGTGGCGCGCGGCTCCTGCTGGAGCGGGCCCAATCGCGCAACGCGCCGAACGCAACCTTCTTGCTGGCCCAGACCTGGGACCCCGAGATGCATCGGGCCTGGAAGGTGCGCGGCCTGCGGTCGGACCCCGACCGCGCCCGGAACCTTTACGCGAAGGCCGCCGACCAGGGCCGGACGGATGAGCGGCAACTCGCCGCGACGGGCCGCTGAGGCCGGTCGGACGATCATCGAAGGATACGCATATGTCGAGGCTTATCAAATTTGCCGCTCTCGTCTGCCTTGCGGCCCTCACAATCGGCTCCACCGCGCAGGCTGTGGAACCCGCCACTCACACCGGGGCACTGACGGAGGCCTCCCTCGGCGAGCACATGAACGCAAGTACCGTCACGGTTGTGACGGGCACGCCGGGCGGGACTTATTTCCGCGTCGGCGCCGACCTCGCTTTCGTGTTGGATGACGGCGACAAACTGCGGATCCTGCCAATCCTCGGCAAGGGCGCGGGCGAGAACGCCTACGACATCCGCTTCCTGAAGGGCGTGGATCTGGGCTTCGTGCGCACTGATACGCTAGAGCAGCTACGTCAGGACAAGCGCCTGAAGAACGTCGAGCGACACATCCAATTCATCGCCAAGTTGTTTGACGACGAACTACACATCATCGCGCCGAATGTGATCAAGTCGGCCAGCGACCTCGCTGGCAAGCGGGTCAGTTTCGACATTAAGGGCAGCGGCACAGACTACAGCGGCCGGGCGATGTTCCGCGAACTCGGCATCGCTGTGGAAGGGATCAACGTCGACCAACCGACCGCCCTTGAGCTGTTGCGCAAGGGCGAGATTCAGGCGGTTGTCTCGGTGGCGGCCAAGCCGGTAGCATTCATCGCTGGCTTCGATCCCGAGGACCGCTTCCACTTAGTCAAGGCACCCTACCCGGACACGATCAGCGAAGCCTACGTGCCGGCCAGCCTCGACCGTGCCGACTATCCCAAGCTTATGAACGAAGACGCGGTCGAGACCGTCGCCGTCGGCACGGTACTAGGCGTCTACAACAGCCCGCGGGGATCGCCGCGTTACGACAAGCTCGTCCGCTTCGTCGACGCGTTCTTCGGTCAGTTCGACAAATTCCAGGCCCCGCAACGGCATCCGAAATGGCGCGAGGTTAATCTTGCAGCCTCGGTGAGTGGTTGGAAACGCTTCCAGCCCGCCCAAGACTGGCTTGACCACCACAGCGAGCAGCACGTCGCCTCCCAACCAGATCTCGACCAATTCTTCCGTTCGCAGTCCAGCCCGCTGGCCGGCAAGGAAGAGGTCTATCATGCCTACCTGAAATGGCGCCAGGCCCGATAGACGAACACGCAATCTGAATGTACGGACGGCGACTGGGGGCCATCATTCGAGCAAGCCGTCGCTGAGCCGGACAGCTTGCTACTACGATAACACCACAATGGAGATTTTCTTTCTTTAAATGATTGTCAGGGGCCAAGCATCAGGCGTTAACGGCTTTGGTGCAAGGGTGAGGATCGATAGCAGGTAGCACGGCGTACCCGCTTGCGAGATCTGGATTTTGGTTCTGTGATCTCACGCCGTCGTAATTACCCACCCCCTTGCGCGGGGTGGATTTCGCTGATTCCTTCGTGAGATGGGCCGAAGCGATCTTGAGCGGTTGAGACGCGAAGAGCTGATCGATCCTTCGACAAGCTCAGGATGAGGTGGTGCTGCGGATGCAGCGCCCGGAGAAGACTTCGCGCACCTCGTCGAAGCCTCCCGCGACGGATCGCAAGGAGCGGCGCGAGCAGGCCAAACCCGGTGGGGCCAAGCCCGGGCACGAAGGCCACAACCGCGTGATGAGCGAGGATCCCGATACTGTCGTCGCGCATCGCCCAGATCGCTGCGCATGCTGCGGCGGCGGCCTGCACGGGGACCTTCCCACCGAGGTCGTCAGCCTCTCCGAACGGATCGAGCTGCCGGAAGTCGCACCGGTCGTCACCCAGCATCAACGGCTGGCAGTGCAGTGCCCGACCTGCGGGGCGCGCGTGATCGCACCTGTGCCGGAGGCGGCACGCGGCACGCCCTTCGGCCCGCGGCTGCATGCGGTTGCCACTTATCTCAAGACCTTCCAGGCGCTTTCCTACGAGCGGTTGCAGGCGGCGCTCTCCGACCTGTTCGGGCTAACGCTTAGCCAGGGCGGGCTGATGAACCTTCTCCAGCGCGCGCAGAAGTGCTTCTGCTCCGGTCGCGACGAGGCCGTCTCGAGCCTGCGCTAAGCCACGGTGGTCGCCTCGGACGAGACCGGCGTGCGTATCGAGGGCAGCAACGCCTACCACTGGGTGTTCCATTCGGCGCACGCCGTGGTACACACGGCCTCCCCGACACGGGGCGCCATCGTGGTGCGGGAGATGATGGACGGGCATCGGCCCGCGATTTGGATCTCGGACCGTTACACCGCCCAGCAGGGGCACGCCGCCGCCCATCAGACATGCCTCGCCCATCTCGCCCGCGACGTCGCCTACGCCGTCGAGACCAGCGATGATCCCGTGCCCTGGCGTCTGCAGCTCTGGTTGCACTCTGTCTTCGCCATAGCCGAGCGCGTCACCGATCTGACCACCTCGACGCTTGCTGCCAAACGCCGGACCTTGGATCGGCAACTCGGCGCAATCCTCGCCACACGAAGCGGCTGCGACCTGACCCGCGCCCTGCAAGCGAAGATCGGCCGAGCTCGCCATCAGCTCCTCGTCTTCCTTGCTCATCCCGGCTCGGTCGAACCAACCAACAACGGTTCAGAGCGGCTGCTGCGCCCATCCGTGATCCAGCGAAAGGTCACCAACGGCTACCGCGCGATGTGGGCCGCCAAGGGCGAAGCTGCCATCCGCACCGTCGTCGATACCGCGCGCCTCACAGGCAGCAGCTCCTTCGGCACCATTCTCAAAACCGTCGGCGCCTGAACCCCGAGATTACGGGGGTGGGTAATTACACGCCGTCTGCTTACGGGATGCCGCGGAGTGACGCCGTACGACAGCAATGGGCGCACAGCCGAACGTCCGGTTTTGCTCGCTCAGGCGATCTGGCGTGACGTAGCCTGGCCGAAAGCCGCCTGTCTGCTTCGGAGAAGGTCGGCCGGAAAAGCGGACAGGCTCCACCCGACCCAACCCGGTCACTGCTCCCTCGCCGGAACCAACCGGAAAGCGGTCGTTCGTTGCGCGGTGCGTGTTGGTTCGTGGTCGGGTTGCGTGGAGCGCAAGAAAGATGGAGTTCGTCGATTGCCGGGAAGCAAGGCTCCAGCAATCCGCCAACCTTCATCGAACACCGCTCGTCATATTGGTGTCCGACGGAAAGCTCGTCGTTTCACCATCCGCACGCGAAAACGTGGCTTTTGACCTCCCGCGAAAGGTCGAGGCGATCAGTACGTAAAACAGCGGCGTGACGAACACCGCCAGCACCGTCGCCGTGACCATTCCGCCGAGTACGCCGGTGCCGATGGCCCGCTGGCTGTTCATGCTCGCACCGGTGGCGACGGCGAGCGGTACGACGCCGAGGATGAAGGCGAACGAGGTCATCACGATGGGCCTGAAGCGCAGCTCGCACGCCTCCAGCGCCGCGTCGTGGACCGAGCGGCCCTGGGCCACGAGATCCTTGGCCACCTCGATGATGAGGATGGCGTTCTTCGCGGTCAGGCCGATCACCGTGATCAGGCCGACCTTGAAGTAGACGTCGTTGGGCATGTCCCGCAGCAGCATGGCGAAGACGGCCCCGACGACGCCGGTCGGCACCACCAGCAGCACGGCCAACGGGATCGACCAGCTCTCGTAGAGTGCCGCGAGGCAGAGGAAGACGCAGAACAGAGACAGGGCGAGCAGGTAGATCGCTTGGCTCCCCGAGAGCTTCTCCTGCAGGGACTGTCCGGTCCAGGCGTGGTCGAACCCGGGCGGCAGCTTCGCCCCGAGCCGCTCCATCTCGGCCATTGCATCGCCGCTGGCGTAGCCCGGCGCCGCGCTGCCGCCGAACTTGATGCTGGGGTAGCCATTGAAGCCGACCACCTGCGACGGCCCCATCGTCCATTCGATCCGCGCGAACGATTGCAGCGGCACCATCTGACCCTTGGCGTTGCGTACGTTGAGTTCGAGCAGGTCCTCCGCCTTCATCCGGCGGCCGGCCTCGGCCTGGACGATGACCCGCTGCATGCGGGCCTGGTTCGGGAAATCGTTGACGTAGGCCGAGCCGAGGCTGGTCGAGAGCGTCTCGTTGATGTCGGCGAAGGTGACGCCGAGCGCGTTCGCCTTCTCGCGGTCGAGGATCAGTTCGACCTGGGGCGCCGTCGGCAGGCCCTCGACGTAGACGCCCTTCAGGACCGGGCTCTTCGAAGCGGCAGCCAGCAGTTGGTCGCGAGCGGCGGCAAGCGCGAGGTAGCCCTGCTGCCCCTTGTCCTGAAGGCGGAAGCTGAAGCCGCTGGAATTGCCGAGGGAGTCGATGGCCGGCGGGGCGAGCGACATGGCGATGGCGTCGGGCAAGGCGCCGAGCACCGCATTGGCACGGGCGGTGATGGCCTCGGCGCCGTCGTTCGGGCCGCGTTCCTGCCACGGCTTCAATCCGACGAAGGTGAGCGCCGCGTTCTGGCCCTGGCCGGAGAAGCCGAAGCCGAGCAGCAGGATCTGGTTGTCGACGCCGGGCTCGCGGGCGAAGTGCTCCTCGATCCGCTTGGCCACGTCGAGGGTTCGTTCGGCGGAGGATTCCGGCGGCGTCTGCGCGTCGACGATGACGTATCCCTGGTCCTCGACGGGGAGGAAGCTCGACGGCATCCGCACGTAGCCCCAGCCGAGCGCGGCGACGAGCACGGCGTAGACGAGGAGCGCGCGCATCGGGCGGCGCAGTATGCCTGCCACGCCGGAACGGTAGGCGTGCGTCCCCGAGGCGAAGCGGCGGTTGAACCAGCCGAAGACACCGCCTTTGCCATGGGCATGGCCGGCCTCGACCGGCTTGAGCAGGGTGGCGCAGAGCGCCGGGGTCAGGGACAGCGCCAGGAAGGCGGAGAAGGCGATGGAGGTCGCCATGCTGACCGCGAACTGGCGGTAGATCACCCCGACCGAGCCGGGGAAGAACGCCATCGGCACAAACACCGCGATCAGCACCAGGGTGATGCCGACGATGGCGCCGGTGATCTGGCCCATGGCCTTGGCGGTCGCTGCCCGCGGGGCCAGTCCCTCCTCGTTCATGATGCGCTCGACGTTCTCGACCACGACGATGGCGTCGTCGACGAGGATGCCGATGGCCAGCACCATGCCGAACATGGTCAGCACGTTGATCGAGAAGCCCGCGAGCAGCAGCGCGCCGCAGGTGCCGAGCAGGGCCACCGGCACCACGATGGTCGGGATCAGGGTGTAGCGGACGTTCTGGAGGAACAGGAACATCACCGCAAAAACGAGCGCCATCGCCTCGGCGAGCGTCATCAGCACCTTCCGGATCGAGACCTCGACGAATGGCGTGGTGTCGTAGGGCACCGTGATGGCGACGTTCGGCGGCAGAGTTTTGCCGAGCTGAGCAATCTTGGCCTTCACGCCGGTCGCCGTCGCCAACGCGTTGCCGCCGGGCGCCAACTGGATACCGATGCCGGCGGCCGGGCGTCCGTCGAGGCGCGTCTGCATGGTGTAAGACTGCCCGGCGAGCTCGACCTCGGCGACGTCGCGCAGGCGCACCAGCGATCCGTCCATGTTGGCGCGAAGAACGATCTCACCGAACTCGCGCGGCGTGGTCAGCTGTCCCTTCACCAGCACGTTCGCGGCGATGCGCTTGCCTTCCCTGGCCGGCTGCGCCCCGACGATGCCGGAGGCGATCTGCGCATTCTGGGCGCCGACCGCCGTAGTGACGTCGCCGGGCGTCATGTTGAGGCCGACGAGCTTGACCGGGTCGATCCAGATCCGCAGGGCCTTCTCGGACGAGAACAGGGTCGCGCGCCCGACGCCGGGTACCCGGCGCAGCTCGCCCACCACCCGGCGCGCGGCGAGGTCGCCGAGGTCGGTGTCGCTCATCTTGCCGTCTCGCGAGCTCAAGGCCACGAACTGGAGGAAGCTCGTGCTCGCCTCCTCGACGATGACGCCCTGCTGGGTCACGGCGCGCGGCAGCCGCGCCTCGATGCGCTTGATCCTGTTCTGGACCGCGACCGTGGCCTTGGAGGCGTCCGAGCCCGGCGCGAACGAGGCCATGATCTGCGCTGTGCCGGACGTGTCGCTGGCGCTCTCGAAGTACATCAGCCCCGGGATGCCGTTGAGCTCCTCCTCGATGATGCGGGTGACGCCGTCGTAGAGCCGCTCCGGCGGGGCACCCGGGTAGGTCGCGGTGACCTGGATCGTGACGGGGGCGACGTCCGGGTACTGCGAGATAGGCAGGGCGGCGATGGAGATCGCGCCCACAAGCATGATGAAGAGCGAGATCGCCCAGGCAAAAATCGGACGGTCGATGAAGAACCGGGTCATGGGAATGCGCCTGCGCAAGCGGGGTCGGGACGTCGAGGATGCCGACCGCGATCAGCGGGGTTCGGGGGCGGCGGCCGTCCTGCCACCGGTCCAGGCGACGGCATTGACGGCCATGCCGGGCTGGATCTTCTGGAAGCCCTCGACCACGACGGCCTCGCCGGCCTTGAGCCCCTCCTCGACGATCCAGCCGGCATCGGTGAGCGCGCCGGTGCGCAGTGGCCGTAAGGCGGTCTTCCCGTCCTCGACGACGTAGGCCTGGGCCTCGCCGGCGCTGCTGCGTTGGATCGCCTGTGCCGGGACGATGACGGCGTCGGCCTTCATACCCTGCGCGACGCGCACGCGGATGTAGGTCCCCGGCAGCAGGGCGGCCCTCGGATTCGGGAAGGTCGCGCGCAGGCTGACCTGCCCGGTGCCCGGGTCGACGCCGACATCCGTGAATAGCAGGCGGCCCGCATCCGGGTACGAGCTACCGTCAGCCCGGACCAGCCTCACCTCCGTCGCCTCCCTGCCGGCGGCGCGCTCTGTGAGCCGGCCCGGGTCCGAGGCGGAAGCGTTGAAGTCGGCGAAGATCGGGTCGATCTGCTGGATGACCGCGAGCTTCGTCGCGTCGGTCCCTCCGACCAGCGCCCCTTCGGTGATCAGTGCACGCCCGATCCGTCCCGCGATGGGAGCCCGCACGGTGGCGAAGTCGAGGTCGATCCGGGCGCGGGCGAGTTGTGCCTTCGCGCTGGCGACGTCGGCCTCGGCCTGTCGCAGGGTGGCGACCGCGATGTCGTTCTGGGCGGTGCTGGCGGCCTGCCGCTCGACCAGGGTCTCGGTGCGCTCGGACTGGCGCTGGGCCTGCACCCGCGTCGCCTCAGCCTTGGCGACCGCGGCTGTCCGGGCGTCGACCTCCGCCCTGTAGATCGCCGGATCGATTTGGAAGAGCACGTCGCCCTTACCCACGAGGCTGCCCTCCTCGAAGGTGCGCTGCTGGATGATGCCGGAGACCTGCGCCCGGACCTCGGCCACGCGGGTCGAGGCGAGACGTCCCGGCAGGTCGAGCATGCGCGGCATGGTGGTCGCCGCCACGGTCACGGTCGACACGTTCATGGGGGGCGTCTCCGCCCCGGGCGTCGTCGGGTCGGTGGCGCTCGGCTTGCAGCCGAACAGGGCCAGGATCACGATGCAGGGCGCGATCACCGGGACGATGGGCAGGCGTCTGCGTTCACGCTCTCGCATGGGGCGGCGGGTCCTTGGTCCGGGATGGTGGGCAGGACGGTCCGGCAGGACCGCTCAGTCGGGAAGCGTCATCGCCACCAGACGCTTGCGCAGGGTGGGAAGGTCCGGCATCGGGCCGCCATCGTCGCGCAGGAGGCCGGCGAGCCAGACCCCGTCGGCGGCCAGCCGCACGATCTCCAGCGTCGGATGGTCGTCGGTTTCGCGGTGCCGCCGGACGAACTTGGCAAACCACTCCGCCGTTACCCGCCGCAGGCTCGGTTCCGTCAGGGACGAGATGTAGAGGGCCGTCCACTGGCTGCCCTGGTTCAGCATCAGGTCGTCCAGGGTGACCGTCACGTAGGCTCGGGTGAATCGACCGTACGGCTGCGGATCGCTCGCCATCGCCGCCTCGATGTCGGCGTCGAGCTTCTCCAAGAGCTCGGCGACCACGGCGTCGATCAGCGCCTGCTTGCTCGCGAAATGGTGGAACATCGCTCCCCTAGTGACGGCCGCCGCCTCGCAGACCGCCTGAACGGTCACGGCGGCGAGCCCCTGCTCCATGGCGAGCCGAGCCGCACAATCGAGCAGCGTGCGCCGGACGAGTTCGGGCTGCTTCCTGCGGCGGTAGGCGTTCTCCATGGTCAGTGCCCCGTCGAGGTCGAGAACACCTGCATCACCACGACACCGCCGACGATCATGGCGATTCCGACCATGGCCGGCACGTCAAGCGATTGCTTGAACACCGTGGCGCCGATCACGGCGGTCAGCACGACGCCGACCCCGCTCCAGATGGCGTAAGTGATCCCAAGCGGCATAACCTTGAGGGCGTGCGTCATTAGGTAGAACGCGCCGGCATAGAACGCCACCATCGCCAGCGTCGGCACGAGCCGGGTGAACTGCTCGGACTTCTGCAGGTAGGTGGTGCCCACGACCTCGCACGCGATGGCGACGGCCAGGGCTGCGTAGGCGACAGATTGGCTCGGCATGGTCTCACCGGTGAATCGGTAGGCACATACATACAGACCGTTTGGTATCTTTCAAGCCTCAATTCATGTTCCCGCACGGGCACTGATTTATTACGGGTCGGGAAGTGGCAGGTGCCTGATGTGACATGTGCCGGACGACGGAGTTGCGATCCACTCGTCCGAAAGCAGACGGGCAGGTCCCCACCCGTTGCGGACCGGGCGATTGGGTACCCGAATGTCAGATTTGGATCACCTCGCACCCTTGGGCCGATCACACTCAGCGACGCCGATGCTGGGGCTTCTCCGTCAGGATGCGATCGGAAGGCCAGCCAGCGTTGGCGCGCTGATACAGCCGCATGTACGGAATCCCCGTGGCCTCCGATCATTCAATCAGCGTCCGAGTATCGTCGCTCAGGGTGATGGTGACACTGGCCTTATGCGGCATCTCCAGCCACTGGCAGTTCGTCTTCTCGTAGCGCTTGGTCGTATCGATGCGCCTGAGGGAGTGACGGAACGACGGCTTGTCGCCCATGTCGGCGAGGAACTGTTCGAGGTCCTCCCACTCCGGGTTGTAGGTGATGCCACGCAGTTAGCCGTTCTGAGAACGGTAGTTTAAGCATGCCTTCATCGTGTTCCAAGCTCGGTATGTTGTGATGCGCTTGCCGTCCTGTTCATCAATCATCGAGGTCATTGATGTTATCCATTATTGCATGGAGCTTCTGCTAACAACGGTCGCGGAGTCGGTATATTAATCAGTCGCGATACTGTTTGGCACTGGGCCGTGTTGTCTGGTCGGCGCGCGCGGTGATCCACGGGTTCAGGCGGCTTCCAGACTGCCACCTGTGTTTCAATAGGAATCTTGCCGGTGGTGTCCTTGGGCGCCATCCTGCACGCTCGATTCGACGTTACGGACGGTCAGCAGCATGTACGAGATCAGAGAGGATGACCTTTCAGGTGCACCGACACGGGCGCTCCTCGCGTTCCATTTGGCGGGCATGCATGCGTCTTCACCGCCTGGTAGCGTGTTCGCGCTCGATCTCTCGGGTCTGACACAACCGGGCGTGACCGTGTGGACGGCATGGCGCGGAGATCGGATCGCGAGTGTTGGAGCGCTTAAGGTCTCGGAGGATGGCACCGCGGAGGTGAAATCTATGCGGACCCATCCCGAGTTTCTCGAAATGGGGGCCGGTTCAGCCATCCTCGACACCATCATCGAGCATGCAGCGGCCCGTGGCATACGCCGATTGAGCCTGGAGACTGGGAGCGGGCCTGCGTTCGAACCGGCACTCAGGCTGTATCGGCGGCGAGGCTTCGTAAATAGCGAGGCGTTCGGGTCCTACACAGCGAGCGACTTCAACCAGTTCCTGCATCTAGAGCTTGGCTGACGGATCGCATCTGCCGAAACAACTCGGAAGTAATACGAATTCTCTTCGTTCGGGAATCAGCTCGGGTTTGGATAGGTCTGTGTGGTAGCACACGGCATCGCATCGGCTGAAGGAGTTTGATTGTGCGCAATCTATCTCAATCGCGCCGATGAGGGAAAATGCCCGGCAAGCAAGACGAACCAAACGAGACGGAAGCCCGTAGAGAACGCGTGAGTTGGATCAAACTCGTCCATCTGACGTGGAAAATATCATTTAAAGACGAAGAGAGAGACCCGGTGTTACGTCTGTTCGACGACCTGGGGCAGGCGCCTCCCTCACACCCGATCTTCGAAATCATCTATCACGCGGGGCAGATGGAGGCCGCGATTCAAATGCTCATCGACAAATTTGAGTTGGATGCCGACCATATCGAGACGCTTCGAGATATCGTGCAGCGGACGGTCAGGCGAAACTAAACCCCGCCAACTATCCAGGCTGTCACGAGCACCGAGCCGGAATCACTCTCTGCCGGGATACAGCGCGCTTTTGGGCGGGTAGCTGGCGAGGTAACGGGCTCGCTCCCACAGGTCGATGCCATGACCGTTGGGCAGCATGGCCGCCATGGCCTTCGCCTCATCGTCGGTATCAGCATCCAGGATGTCGGCTTTCCCCACGGTGCCGTCATGGCCGATGCGGAACACACAATACGTTCGCGGTCCCGGTAGTGGTTCGTCGATACTGGTTGGCGATCCTGTCACGTGTGCGTCCGTTTATCGAGGCGGGGGTTCGAAGGTTGCTCCGCTCCCAAAGAGAGCACCCACGCCAGCGGATCGAGGGGCTGAGTTGACACTGGCGTGGGAGCTATCGGCTGGACGCCGACGCGATCGATTTTGCACAACCCAACTTGGAATGCACTGCGCCAAACCACGCAAGCGAGCCATTTTTCCGGGCGATTGATCAAATCTACGTCAATCAGTCTTAGGCGGTTCTTATCTGCCGGTTTGAATTCGTAATAATCTGCCAATACGTGGCTATAGCGTTCGTTCGATATGCTACTCACGATATACATAGAACCTTCGCCGTGCAGCCACATGTCGATAGGTTCAATGAACGGTAGGGCCACGATGACCGCGAAATCCATAAAACGGATCGAAGTCGGAGATCCACTGCTCACTAACTCAGCAGAAATTTTCGAATTGGACGACGGGAAATATCAGGTCGTTCTCAGGCTGCTGCCGTCAAAGGATGATTGGGAGCCAGGAACTTGCCCGCCTCATCAGCTAGAAATCCGAGACTATACTAATCGGGTTGAGGCACAGGTCTGGTTCAAGATGCTGGAGCGGCTGCTGAAAGGGATGAGGGCGCCCGAATGACAGCCCCTAACATGTCGGATCGCCGTACCGTGCTCAGCCACTGCCGCGAGGATCTTGTTAACCACGTTCGAATCCCAAGCGGACGGGGGTTGAATCCCGCCTTTAGCTGCTGATCTAAGTTGTGTGGCGGCGGTGCACGCACGCACCTAAGCTTCCAACTGAGCAGTAGTAAAATGATACCAGAAGATACCGGACCTCAGGTTGATTCCGTGAGGATGGCGGGTGAGGTTGTCGCCGCGTACATCTCGAACAATTCCGTGCCGGTCGCTGAGTTGCCCGGTCTGATCCGGGCCATGCATGACACCATCGCCGCGCTTGCTTCAGGTTCGGCTGTCGGTGCCGCCGAATCCCAGCCAGAAGTTGTACGGCCATCCCCCGCCCAGATCCGCAAGTCGGTTCAGCAGGACGGTTTGATCAGTTTCGTTGACGGGAAGACGTACAAGACGCTCAAGCGGCACCTGACCGCCAATGGGCTTAGCCCCCAGGAATACCGCGAGCGCTACGGCCTGCCCACGGACTACCCGATGGTCGCCCCCAGCTATGCCGAACAGCGTTCTGCGCTGGCCAAGGCGATCGGGCTGGGGCAGCCCGGCTCGAACTCCAAGCCTCGTGGGAAGGCGCGCAAGGCGGCTTGATCCGCGCGGTTCTTACCCCTGGATTCGTGAGAACCCGCTGGTCCCAGGACCGGCGGGTTTCCTGTATCGACGAGTGGCCCCTACGATCGTCGAGTTTGGCCCAGGACGGGCACGGGTTGATTTCCGCTAAGGGTCCTTGGCTGGAGAGCATTGGCGCCTGAACGGCGCCGGGTCTGAACATCGTAACGATCGGCCCGAATCCGACGCTCGGTACCAGCCGCTTGGGTCTACTTTCGACCCGACGTTGCCGTTGATGCGCACACCTGGGCATCTCGAAAGCGGTCGTTCATCGATGGATGTCGTCACGGTTGGGTTGTCCGTGGGTCCCGTGTCATGGCTTGATCGAGTGCTTCGTAGTGGCGCTCGACCATTGGGTCAGGCAGCCGGTGTTCGGTGACATGAACTGTGCAAAGCCGATGATATGAAAGGTGCCCAGCGGAAACTTGCGTCCCATGTCACATCGGACAGCAGTGCATCGTCACTCACGTGAACCAATCACGAGGGGTGAGTTCGATGATAAAAGTCATTCCGGTACTCGCCGGCATCCTCGGCGCAGGACTGGCCGGGAACGGCGTGTTCATGCTCGTCGCGCCCGAGGCATGGTATTTCGCGGTACCGGGCGTAACGACGACAGGGCCCTTCAATCAGCATTTCCTGCGAGACATCGGCCTGATCTTCGTGTTCATCGGGGCGGGGTTCGTGTACGGCGCGGCCCGACCCGGACCGCGCTCGCTGCTCTGGACGCTTGGTGCTGTTTGGCTCTCGGGCCACGCGCTGTTCCACTTTTGGGAGGTTGCGGTGGGCATCTGCGGGCCGGAGGTTCTGTCCCGCGACTTCCCCGCGGTGACGCTTCCTGCACTTATCGCGGTCGCCTTCAGCGTCTGGTCGTTCCGCCATGCCGACCATCGATGATCCGACCCGCGTCTTCGAGCAGGAGCGGGCGCGGCTCGTCCGGCTCGCCTACCGCATGCTCGGGTCCCTCGGCGAGGCCGAGGACGTTGTACAGGACGCATGGCTACGCTGGCGACACGTCGACCATGCCGAGGTCGCCTCGGCCGGCGCCTTCCTTTCACGGACGGTCACGAGGCTCTGCCTGGACGTCATGAAGTCCGCCCGGGTCCGGCGTGAGACCTATGTCGGAACCTGGTTGCCCGAGCCTGTTGCCCTGGTCCCGGACGAGGCCCCTGGCGACGACCTGACGCTCACGCTGATGCTCGCCTTGGAGAGGCTCTCGCCGCTTGAGCGGGCCGCGTTCCTCCTGCACGACGTCTTCGCGGTCCCGCTCGCGGAAATCGCTGTCACCCTCCGGCGTGAGCCACAGGCGGTTCGTCAGCTCGCCGCGAGGGCCAGGAAACACGTGCAATCCGCCCGCCCTCGCTTCCCCGTCGAGCGGGAAGAGGGCGCGCGTATCGCCAAGGCCTTCTTCGAAGCGTCGACGACGGGCGATGTCGCTGCGCTGCGCAGCATGCTCGCCAATGCCGTTGTGGTGCACTCCGACGGGGGCGGAAAGGTACTCGCCTTCCCGCGGCCCATCATCGGAATCGAGAAGGTTACGCGCATGTTCGAGGGTGTCGCACGCAAATCGTGGATCCAGCATGCCCGGAAGCTGCAGGACCTCTGGATCGATGGCCTGCCGGGCTACCTTAGCCTGGAGCCGGGCGGGATGCTCCAGACCGTCGCCCTGGATATCCAGGGCGGGATGATCGTCGACATCTACTTCACCCGTAACCCGGACAAGCTCCAGAAAATGGCGGTGTCGTTCGGTGGATTGCCGGGAGCGCCGGTGCCTCAATAAGCCTCACCGGCGGGCGATTGCCAGCTCCCTACGGCAGACCGTCGAGAACGCGCAAAGCGGATCGAGATCGCTGGCGTGGCGGATGTCAGCGAAGGCGGCGAGATCCTTGTTCGGGGCGAGTAGGTCTCGCCGATGCGCTGCATGACGCGCTCGGCTTCCTTAAGCGTCTCCGGCTCTCCGAAGAGCCGGATCTTGTTCACGATGGCATAGAGGTTCACCAGCTTGACCGGGCCGTCGAGGTCGTGCCGAGAGGCGTCGCCGAACAAGGTCGACGCCTCTCGGATGAACTCGCCATAGAGCGCTTCCCGTCGCACTCGGTCCTGCACCAGGAGGGTCGCGCGCTCCTGGCTGTGTTGCGTCAACCCAGTGGTCGCGAAGGAGGCCATCGCGCCGATGGCTGACCCGGCCAGCGCGGACAGCGCCGGGATGTAGGTAGGATCCATCGGCGGGAGGCCTCAGGCCGTGCGCTTCGGCTGTGCCGCCAGCCAGTCGCCGTATCGCCGCTGCGAGAGCCACGCGTTACCTGTTGGCGTCAGCCAGGGGCCTTCAAGGACCACCCCGAAGTACGGTGCGGTGTCGTCCGTGCGGACCTCGTGCGTCTCGCCCAGGCCCTGGAAGTGACGCCTCACCAGCTCGACCATCGGCAGCCGCTCAAACCCGGCGATCTCGACCATGCCGTTCAGGGGCGGCGCCAACGCGGCCTCTGCGACCTTCGCCGCAACGTCGGCCGACGCGATCGGCTGAATCGACGCGGAGGTCACGCGCGCGACGCCGTCGATGAGCGCGGCTCCCGCGATGGCGGCGACGAACTCGAAGAACTGGGTGGCACGGACAAGCGTCCAGGGTACGCCCGCGGAGGCGATCAACTCCTCCTGGGCGAGCTTGGCGCGGAAGTAGCCGCTGTCGAGCAGGAGCTCGGTGCCGACCACCGAGAGTGCGACGTGGTGGGACACGCCGGCATCCTTCTCGGCCGCGGCGAGGTTCCGTCCGGCGCGGACGAAGAAGTCCATGGCCGCGTCGTCGGCGAACGATGGCGAGTTGGCGACATCGACCACCACGGCGGCCCCCTTCAACGCTACTGCGAGGCCCTCGCCCGTGACGGCGTTGACGCCGGTGTTCGGCGAGGCCGCAAGGGCGTCATGGCCGGCGGCCTTCAGAATTGCGACGACCTGCGAGCCGATCAGCCCCGTGCCGCCGATGACGACGATCTTCATGTGACGCTCCGTCCTGTGTCCGGTCCCGGTGGGGACTTTCGAAAACAAGACGAGAACGGTCCCATCTGGTGTGACATCGGCTCCAATGAAATTGGTCCGAGCGGAGGCCAGACGCCCCTACGGCCAGGAAAATCCGTTCCGCCATGTCACGTCCGCTCTTCGACCCTCGTCATGCAGGAAGCATCGCGAGGAACGACGATCATGACGCCCTCCATCGAGAGGCCGAGGCGGGACCGAACCCGCCAGCTCGCTAGGCGAGAGACGAAGGGTTGAAGCCTCCCCGTCCGCTCCGATGGCAGTTCCTGTCTCTCTTCGTCGGTCTGCTGGTCCCAACCTTGCTGTTCGTCGGTGTCCTGCTCTGGCGCTTCGCCGCGTCCGAACGCACGCGGGTCGAACAGGACGTGCAGATCCGAGCCCACGGCTTATCCGTGGCGTTCGACCGCGAGATCCATGGTGTGCTCTCGACACTTCAGGCGCTCGCGACCTCACCGAGCCTCGCAGCTCACGACCTGCCGGCCTTCTACGCCCAGATGCAGGAGATCACCCGCCTGCAGGGGATCAACATCAACCTCCGGCGTATCGACGGGACTGCCGCATTGACGACCCGAGCGCCGCTCGGAACCGCCGCACCTGCGCCCCTGGCCCTTGCGGAGATCGATGGAGAAGTTTTGCGAACGGGCGTCGCGGTGGTCAGCAACATCTTCCTGACCTCGGTCTCGAAGCAGCCCTTCTTCCAGATCGTCGGCGCCCCTATCCGCATCGGCGAAACGCTGACCTATCTCCTCGCGGCGAGCCTCGACCTCGGTCACCTCGTGGCAACGACGCGCCGAGAGGATCTCCCGTCCGGTTGGATCGGGTCATTGGTGGATCGCAACGGAATCGTCGCAGTCCGCACCGAGCGGCAGGAGGACTTCGTCGGCAAGCTGACCTCGGCGGATTTCCGCTCCCATACGGTCGACGACGCCGGACGGTATTACGGCCGTAACAGGGTCGGACAGGATATCCTGGTCGGCTATGGCAAGTCGAAGCTGACGGGTTGGACCGCGGCGGTCGTGGTCGACCGGCAGCTCGCCGAGGCGCCACTGCAACGTTCGATCATGATCCTCTTCGGGTTAGGGCTCGTCCTCGGGCTGCCTGTCGTAGGTATCGCGTTGGGAGTCGGCCGACGGGTGGACCGTGCGATGCGTCGCCTCGGGGAAGGCGCAGAGGCGATAGGCCAAGGGAGCCCGGTCGAGGCCATTGCGACCCCCATCCTGGAGGTGAACCGGATCGGGGCAGCGCTTGCGACGGCGGCGCTTCAGTTGCAGGCACGGACACGCGAGCGCGAGGTCGCCGAGCTCGCCTTGCGCGACCTCAACCTGGCGCTGGAAAACCGTGTCGCCGCACGCACGCAGGAACTCAACGACGCGAACCGCGCGCTCATCGGCGAGATGCAGAGCCGTGAGACGGCCGAGGCCCAACTACGGCAGTTGCAGAAGATGGAGGCCGTCGGCCAGCTCACCGGCGGCATTGCGCACGACTTCAACAACATGCTCGCCATCGTGATCGGCAGCCTGAACCTGATCCGCAAGCGCATGGCACGCGGCGAGAGCGACATCGAGCGCTTCATCGATGTCGCGACGGATGGTGCAAACCGCGCGGCCTCGCTGACCCAACGCCTGCTGGCTTTCTCGCGCCAGCAGCCGCTCGCGCCGGAGCCCATCGATGCCAACAAGCTCGTGTCGGGAATGTCCGAGATCCTACGTCGCACGCTCGGTGGCGGCATCAGATTGGAGACCGTGCTTGCCGGCGGCCTGTGGCGCACCCATGCCGACGTGAGCCAACTGGAGAACGCCATTCTCAACCTGGCGGTCAACGCGCGGGACGCCATGCCGGATACCGATGCCGGGAGCGCCCGCCTGACTATCGAGACGGCCAACGCTCATCTCGATGAGGCCTATGCCAGGAGCGTGGAGATCTCACCCGGTCAGTACGTCCTGGTGGCCGTGACCGACTCCGGAACCGGCATATCGCCGGAGGTCCTGGCCAAGGTGTTCGACCCGTTCTTCACCACCAAGCCGGTCGGCAAGGGAACGGGGTTGGGCTTGTCGCAGGTCTACGGTTTCGTGCGTCAATCGAAGGGACACGCACGGATCTATTCGGAGCCTGGGCAGGGCACGAGCGTGAAGCTCTACCTGCCGCGCTTTTATGGCGAGGGGGAAGCTGCCGGATCCTCTCGGGATGGTCATCTCATGGCTGCTCCGCCCCTCGGCGACCGAGGCGAGATCGTCCTCGTCGTCGAGGACGAGGAGGCTCTGCGCCTGCTCAGTGTCGAGGCCTTGCGCGAACTCGGCTACAGCGTGCGCCACGCCGAGAGCGGTGCCGCCGCATTACATGTCTTGGACGCCCAGCCCGATATCGCGCTGTTGTTCACCGATATCGTCATGCCTGACATGAACGGTCGTCGGCTCGCTGAAGAGGCGATCCGGCGGCGTCCGGAACTCAAGGTGCTCTACACAACAGGGTTCACGCGCAACGCCGTGGTGCATAACGGCGTGCTCGATCCCGGCACGCATTTCCTGCCGAAACCCTTCTCCATGCAGCAGCTTGCGAGCAAGGTTCGCGGCGTGCTCGATCATGCACCGGAACCGGCCGACGCGTGATCGATGGCGGACCGGGTCGACCGGCATCCTTGTAGTCTCGCCACTCCAGGCACGGCGGTCATCCTCGAACGGTTCGCCGCGGCGCTTCCGGCATCACGTGCGGGAAGTCCCTTCGGAGCGAATCGCGGGACTGCCGCTCCCCGCGCCAAGCTGGGGGATGACGTCCTTCCCACCGGCAACGCTGGAGGACCTTTTCCAGCGTCACCGCTGACTTCGCCCTTGCGTGGTGCGCGGTCAGTAATCCCAGAACACCGGCACCCAGCGGAAGACGTCGCCATCGACCGCGACCCTGCCGACCGACGGGAACGGCAGGTGCGTCGCTACCAGCTGTTCTCTGGTCCCGGCCAATTCCCGGAGAAGACGGATCCGAACGCGGGCCGCCTCCTCGGGGTCGTGCTCGAAACCGTTGTGCCAGTCGGGTTGGTCGAATCCGACGGGGAAGATGGCGTCGCCGGCGAACGTGAGGCGCTCTCCGCCGGATGCCAGGCGGACCACGCTGTGCCCGGGGGTGTGGCCACCGGTGCGATGAATGACCACCCCCGGCGCGACCTCATGCGACTCCTCGAAGGTTCGCAGATAGCTGCGATACGCCTCCGAGAACCGTCTGGCCGTGGACCGTAGCACCTCCGGAAAGCCCATTGGCATGGAGGTGCGGGAGAAATCGGGTGCTTCCCAGAACGCGACTTCGGCGGCCGCCACGTGGATCCGCAGGTCGGGCCGCAACCGTTCCTTGACCCCGTCGATGAGGAGTCCGCCGATATGGTCCATGTGCATGTGCGTCAGCACCACGTCGGTCACAGATGCCAGATTGATTCCGCCCGCTTCCAGACGTTTGACCAGCTGGCCGGCTCGCGGCAGATCCAGGTTCGGATCCAACCCGAGCCCGGCATCGATGAGGATGGTCTGCCCGCCGCTCCGCACCAGAACGGCATTCAGCGGCCAGTCGAATGCGTCCGGCGCCAGGAACATGTCGTCCAGCCATTCCGCCCGAAGCGCTGGGTCCGCATTGTGAGCGAGCATGGCCGTCGGAAGGGGCAAGACCCCATCGCTGACGACCAGCACGTCGATCTCGCCGATGCGCACCGCGTATCGTGACGGTACCAACTCCTCCGAGCCCGGACGCGCTCGTTGACGATCTCCCTTATCGGTTTGGCCGGTCATTGAAGTGTTCATGATTGCCCCTTGATCGGGACGCGCGGTCATCCGGCTCACCAGGATCAGGAAACGCGCGCCTCCGCACAGGGACGAGAGCGGGTGCGTAAATGTGACATGTGCGGTCAGGGATCCGTAAGCCGGTACTCCGTGATGCGGCAGGAGCGCTGACTTCCCCTCGTTGGCCGAATGTCACCCCGTCGATAGGCAAATGTGGGCTCCTGACGTGACGCAGAGCCAAAACTTTCACTGACGAAATGTCCGCTTCCGAGCTGCCGCCGGCTGCAACTGAACGGCGGAAAGGGGCGCTTTTCTGCCGGGCTGCTCTGAAAGCCCCTCGACACTGAAGCCGAGGGGCCGAACGCTCAAATCTCCGTGCCTTCGGCCAGGGTCAAGGCATCTTCGACGTCGACACCGAGGTACCTGACCGTGCTCTCGATCTTGGTATGGCCGAGCAGGATTTGGACGGCACGAAGGTTGCCGGTCCGTTTGTAGATCAACGACGCCTTTGTGCGACGAAGGGAGTGGGTCCCGTAATCCTCGCTCCGCAGCCCGATGCCAGTCACCCACTCATCGACCAACCGCGCATACTGCCTGGTGCTGATGTGCATGACGCCGTCGAGCCTGCTTGGGAAGGCATAGTCGTCGAGCGTTCCGCCCCGGGCCTCCAGCCATGTCAGGATGCTGGTACGAGCGGGTTCGAGCAATTCGAACTGCACTGGTCGGCCGGTCTTGCGCTGGATGATGATGGCCCGGCTACGGACGCGCCCCCCGCTGACGAGGTCGCCAATCTTGAGCTTGACGATGTCGCAGCCGCGCAGCTTACTGTCGATAGCGAGGTCGAACATCGCACGGTCGCGCACGCGCCGTTCGCGGTCGAGCCAGAAGCGGATGGCCCAGACCTGCTGAGGTTTGAGGGCCCGCTTAGCGCCGAGCTTGCGGCCGGCGTTCCAGGCCGGTCGCCCTTTCGTAGCCGGATCGTGTGCAGAGTGTCCCATCGTCTGTCTCCTTGCCGGCCCATGCCGACAGGGCGAGGAGACACCCGAACCGAGGCTCTGGAGATGGAAGGCAGATGCGGACGTTCCGCTTTCGACCCAACCCAGCCGTACGAGACGACATTGTTGCTGCCGGAAAGCGGACATAAACGGACCAGCTGCTCGCATGGCGTTTGTGCCCAAGATCGACCGCGAGGAACATCTTACGGCTGTACGACCATTGGAAATCGTCTCAGAAGATCAGGGCACAGCGCGTCTTGACCGCGCTTTGTGACGAGAGCCGTGAATTCTTCAGCTCCGGCATAGATATCGTGCGCACCCTGCCTGCTGCCGAGCGTCTCATAGCAAGAGCGAGCCCGCTCCACGATCTCGTCGTTGTAGCGGCTGAAGCCGCACACGCGGGCCGCATTGCGCACCAAACCGTGCATCCGTAGGAAGCCGTCGCAGTCAAAATCCGCCGCCTGACCAGCCTGCGTCGACAGACTGATTACGAGCCACGTCGCGAGGAGCCCGACGCGGCGGACGCGGCGGACGCGTTCACGGCGCGCCTCACGCATCGACGTCCTCCCGCCGCTGCGCTTTGACGTCTCTGGCCCCTGGCTGCCGCGATGAAGCGGACCGGTTGCGACCGAAGGAGACGTGCAGGCCTGCGACGAATGGATAGATCGTCGGCAGCACGATCAGGGTCAGCAAGGTCGCAGTGATCAGTCCGCCGATGACGACAGTGGCCAGCGGCCGCTGTACCTCGGCGCCAGCGCTAGTGGAGATTGCCATAGGCAGGAAGCCCAGCGTCGCCACGAGTGCGGTCATCAACACCGGGCGTAGGCGGATCTCGGCGGCCTGGGTCGCGGCTTCTCGCGGATCGACGCCCTTCGCCTCGATCTCGCGGATGGTGTTCGTGAGCACCACCCCATTGAGGATGGCAATGCCGAAGGTCGCGATGAAGCCGATCGCCGCCGAGATCGAGAACGGCATCCCCCTCAGCGATAAGGCGACAATGCCGCCGGTGGCGGCGATCGGGACGTTGAGGAATATCAGGCCGGCCAGCCGTAGGTCGGAGAACATCACCACGAGGAGCACGAGTATCGCAGCCATCGCCGCCGGCACCACGACCGAAAGCTTGGCCGTCGCCTCCTGCAGGTTCTGGTACTGGCCACTCCAGACCAAGGAATAGCGCGGGGGCAACGGCACCTCCTCCTTCACCGCGGCCTGGGCCGCGGCGACGAAGCTCTGCACGTCGCGCCCGCGCACGTTGGCCTGCACCGAGATGCGGCGCTGCAACCGTTCGCGGCTGATCTGGGCCGGCCCGGAGGCAACCTCCACCGAGGCGACCATCGAGAGCGGCACCATCATCTTGCCGCTGGCCCCCACCGGCAGGTCACGGATGCGCTGGAGGTCGCCGCGGTCACCGGCCGCCAGCCGCACGACGATGTCGGTGATCGAGTTGTCGTCGCCGTAGACCATGCCGCTGGTGCGCCCGCCGATCGCCTCGACCACGTCGAGCACGTCGGAGACGTTGATGCCGTAGCGGGCCGCCTTGGCGCGATCGACTTGGACGGTGAGCGCTGGCTGCCCGGCCTGCGCCTCCGCCTTGACGTCGGCCGCCCCGTCGATGCCGGACACGGTGCGCACGATGGCGTCGGCCTTGTCTTTCAGAACCTTGAGGTCGTCGCCGTAGAGGCTGATCGCCACGTCCCCGCGCACGCCCTCCAAGAGGTCCTGCATCCGCATCTCGATCGGCTGCGAGAACGAATAGGCGACGCCCTTCACCTCCTCCTGAAGGCGCTTGTCGAAGGCCGCGACCAGCCCGTCCTGCGTCTGCGCCGTCGTCCAGGTCGCGGGGTCGGTCAGCGTGATGAAGCTGTCGGTGGATTCAACCCCCATCGGGTCGGTCGGGATCTCGGCGCTTCCCGAGAGCGAGACGACCTTCTTCACCTCCGGAAAGGTCTTCAGCACTGTCTCGATGCGGTGGACGACCTTGAGCGAGGCGGTGAGGTCGATGCCCGGCAGCTTCTCCGAGGTGATGACGATCGAGCCCTCGGAAAGCTTCGGCAGGAACTCGCCGCCGAGGCGCGTCGCCAGCACACAGCTGCCGCCGAACAGCGCCAGCGTGATTAGCACCGTTATGCCGGCCCGGCGCTCGGCCAGTCGCAGGACAGGGGTGTAGGTGCCACGCACCCAATGGACGATACGGGTCTCGCGCTCGGAAATCCCGGCCCCAGACAGGAAGATCGCAGCGAGCGCCGGCATCAGCGTCATCGTCAGGAACAGCGAGCCGGCGAGCGCTAGGATCACCGTCAGCGCCATCGGTCGGAACATCTTGCCAGCCACGCCTTCGAGCGCCAGGATCGGGATGTAGACGAGGATGATGATTGCCACCGCAAACAGGATTGGGCGCGCCACCTCCGTCGTCGCATCGCGGATGACGTCGTGAGGCGGTCGCCCTGGATTCTCGCCGCGGGCCCGCAGCACGTTGTCGATCATCACCACAGCGCCGTCGACGATCAGGCCGAAGTCGATGGCCCCCAGGCTCATGAGGTTGCCCGAGATACCCAGCCACCGCATCCCGGCGAACGCGATCAGCATCGAGAGCGGGATCGCCACAGCCACGAGCAAGCCCGCGCGTAGGCTGCCGAGCAAGATCAGCAGCACCACGACGACGAGCACGGCGCCCTCGACGAGGTTGTGAGCCACCGTGTGGATCGTGCGCTCCACGAGCGCACTGCGGTCGTAGTACGGTTTGATCTCGACGCCCGGCGGCAGCTGTGGGGCAATCTCGGCCAGCGTCTGCTTCACCCGTGCGACCACCGCGTCGGCGTTCTCGCCGTATTGCATCAGCGCAATGCCGACGACCGTCTCTCCTGCTGCATCGTGTGTTACGGCGCCGAGCCTGACTTTGGGCGCTTCGACTACCGCGCCTAGTGTCCCGACGGTGATTGGCACGCCGCCCGGCCCGGTCGTGACGACAATGTTGGCGATGTCGTCGGAGCCCTTGGCGAGGCCGAGGCCACGGATGACTTCCTGCTGATCGTTGTGCTCGATATAGGCGCCGCCGCGCGCGGCGTTGTTGCGGGTGAGCGCGTCGTAGACCTGGGCCAGGGTCACGCCGTAGCGGCGCAGCGCATCCGAGGAGACCTGTGCTTCGTAGGTCGGCATCTGGCCGCCGTAGATGTTTACGTCGGCCACGCCCGGCGTCAGCTTCAGCTTCGGCGCGATCGTCCATTGCAGGATGCGCTTCAACGCCATCGGCGCGTAGCCCGGCCCCCGCAACTCGAACTGGTAGACCTCGCCGAGCCCCGTCGCCATCGGCCCCATCTGTGGGTCGCCGATGCCGGCCGGCATCATCGTGCGCGCCTGGGCAAGACGCTGGAACACCTGCGAGCGGGCCTCCGTGATCGGCATGGCGTCGTCGAACGTCACGTAGACCGCCGACACGCCGTACCGGGAAGTCGAACGGATGCCGGTTAGGCTCGGCGCCCCGGCCATGGCGTTCTCGACCGGGAAGCTTACGAGCCGCTCGACTTCCAGCGGTCCGAGGCCCGGCGAGACCGTAAGAATCATCACCTGCTTCGGAGAAATGTCGGGCACTGCGTCTACCGGCAGGCCTTCGAGGTTGGCGATGCCGCCAGCCGCCGCCGCGATTGCCAGGGCGAGGACGAGCCAGCGGCGGCGGATCAGGAGGGCGAACCACGTCGTCATGTCGGCGTCCTCAATCCGTCGAGCCGAGGAGGCTACGCAGCAGGATCGCCTTCAGCCCGAAGCTGCCTGTCGTCGCCACCGCCTCGCCGTCCTTGACGCCGGCCGTCACCTCGACCCAGTCGGCGCGCTGCAGGCCCAGCGTCAGGTCGCGCTTCTCGAAGCGGTCGTCCGAGGTGCGCACGAAGGCGATCGGGCCGGCCTCGGTCTGCTGCACGGCGCTGGCGGGAATCGTGATGCCGTCGCGGCCGAGATCAGCCTGGATCGCCACTGTGACGAACATGTTGGCCCGCAGCAGGTCATCGGGATTGGCGATCTCGATCCGCGCCGGCGCGGTGTTGGTGGCCGGATCGAGCGCGGCGTTGACTGAGTGCACCAGCCCGTCGAAGCGCGGATGGTCGGAGACCGGCGCAGTGACGACCGCCGGCGCGCCGGCCCTCACCACGTCGATGTCGTGGCCGTAGAGATTGGCGAGCACCAGGATCCGTGAGGGATCGGCGACGGTGAAGGCGTCGCGATTGGTGTCAACGACCTCGCCGAGCGTGATCTCCGCCCGTGTCACCACGCCGCCGATCGGCGCGACGATGGCACTCGTGCCGGCTGCGAGATCGGCGGTCGGGGCGAGGCGCTCGTACTGCGCCTTGAACATCTCCACCTGGGATTGGGCCGACTGCACCGCTGCCTGCGCCTTGGCGAGGTCGACCCGGCGCCGGTCGACCTCGGCTTCGGCGACGCCACCGAACTTGAGGAGGTCGGTGCCGCGCTTGAGGTTGGTCTCCGCCACTTTCTGGGAGGCCTGCGCCTCGCCCAAGCCAGCGCGTGCCCCGGCGAGCCCGTTGCGCGCGTCGAGCACGCCCGACGCGTCCAGCGTCGCGAGCGTCTGCCCCGCCGTCACCCGGTCGCCGGGCTGGACCGAGAGGCTGAGGACGCGGCCCTGCGTCCGCGGCTTCAGATGCGTGACGCGGCGCTCGTCGAATGCGACCATGCCGGGGCCATTCACTGACCGGACGATCCGTCGGATCTCGGCGCGGCCAACGCTGAGGCCGAGGCGCTTGCGGCCCTCCACGTCGAGGGTAACGGCGTCCGCGTCAGTTTGAGCATCGCTCGCATCGGCCTTCGCTGGCGCCGCGGTCTCTGTCGGCGACAGGCCGATCGCGGCCTTCAGCGGATCACCGTAGTGCCAGCCTGCAAAGCCGAGGCCCGCGCAGAGCACGAGAAGCGCGGGCAGCAGCCATGCGCGCCGACGCCTGGGTGCCTGCACGGGCGTCCCGTCCGCGACGGAGCTGACGGCCTCAGTAGGCCAATCGCCGGGCCGCGGCGTGCGGCGGTCCAGGTTCTCTGGTGTGCTTACCTCATCCTGCGGTTCGAGGGCGAGCGGCCAGGAGACGCGCCCGTCGGCGTCATCGCTCCTCATGCGTCGAATTCCGGCCGAAGCACCGTCTCGGTGACGTATTGGCCGGTCTCGGCATCACGCACAACGACATCATAGCCGTCCGCACGCAGTCCCTTGAGATCCGCGTCCGTGACGTAGATCTTGGCTGCGACGTCGTAGAGCCGCACGCCGGCGTAGCGGGTGATCAGGCGCCGCGGCCGCGATTTCCTAGCCATCGACACGTGCCGGACCGGCCCCTGATGCGACGCTTCTTGTTGACATGCCACCCGGTATCGCCCTGTTTGGATCGATTCCAGTAAGTGGACTTAAGTGCCGGTCGGGCTATTAAATTCGGTGTCAGACTCCATGTTTGACTGAGACCGTGACGGCCATTGCGGGCTAGAACTTCGTCACCGGCGCGAGGGTGCCGGCCGGGATGTCGACGGGTGGCGAGGCTACTTCTCATCGAGGACGACGTGGAGACCGCCGAGGATGTCCTTAGCGACCTGCGCGGGCGCGGACATTCGGTCGAATGGGTTGCGGATGGCCTGGAGGGGAGATCCGCGGCCCGCGGCGGCAATTGGAACGCGATCATCTTCGACCGGATGCTACCCGGCCTCGATGGGCTCACAGTATTGCAGGAGCTTCGTCACGAGGGTGACCGGACGCCCGCCCTCGTCCTGAGCGCGCTTGGCGACGTCGACGAGCGCATTCGCGGCCTCCGTGCGGGGGGCGACGACTATCTCGCCAAGCCTTTCGCGCTCGGCGAACTCGCCGCCCGGATCGAGGCGCTGCTGCGTCGGCCCGTCGAGACCCGTGAGACCGTCCTGCGGGTCGGCGACCTCGAACTTGACCTCGTGGCGGGGTCCGGCCGACGGGGTACTCGCGACCTCGACTTGCTTCCGCGCGAGCTCCTGCTCCTTGGCTACCTGATGAGGCATCCTGGTCAGGTGGTGACCCGAGCGATGCTGTTCGAGGAGGTCTGGAACTACCGCTTCGTCCCGAAATCCAACCTCATCGACGTGCACGTCGGGCGGCTGCGCCGGAAGCTTGAGGCCGGCGGCGAGGCGCCGCTGATCCAAAACGTGCGCGGCGTCGGCTTCACCTTGTCGGCCGATGACTGACTTGTTCCGCATCACGGCAGTGCGGTGGGCGTTCGGCATTGCCCTGTGGTCGACCTTCATGACGCTGGTGCTGTTTGGATTCGTCTACTGGCAGACCGCGCCCTTCGTTCAGGACGAACTGGCCCACGTCGTCCGGCACGAGGTCCTCTACGCGGCGCAGCAGCCCGACGAGGCCGGTGTTCGCGTGGAATCCTGGATCCGGGACGACCTTCACAGTGTCCATTTCGGCGGTGTGTTCGGTCCCGACGGTACGAAGCATCTCGGAAACATCGATGCGTTGCCACCTGATCTGCCGCCCGACGGCGAGGTTCGCCGGATCGGCACCCTCGTCGCCATCGCGGGCCGTGCACTGCACGAGGAACTGTGGTCGGCGGCGCTGACGCTTCCCGACGGCCGCGTCGTTGTGGTGGCGCACGATACCGACGAGATCGACCGAGCGCGGGTGACCGTGCTGCGCGCGCTAGGCCTTGCGCTGGCGCCGATGCTGGCCCTCTCTGCACTCGGCGGCACTGTGCTTGCCGCTCGCGGACGCCGCCGGATGGTGGCGACCCAGGCTGCGCTCGCGCGCCTCATGAACGGACACCTCAATCAGCGCCTGCCGATCCATGGCACGAAGGACGAGTTCGATCGTCTCGCCCGCGACGTGAACGCGCTTCTCGACGAGATCGGCCGGCTGATGGAGGAGGTGCGCGGCGTTGGAGACGCCGTCGCCCATGATCTGCGCACGCCCCTGACCCGGCTGCGGACC
This sequence comes from Methylobacterium sp. WL7, assembly GCF_008040085.1. Classification (NCBI taxonomy): domain Bacteria; kingdom Pseudomonadati; phylum Pseudomonadota; class Alphaproteobacteria; order Hyphomicrobiales; family Methylobacteriaceae; genus Methylobacterium; species Methylobacterium sp. WL7. Next base: position 36,302 of record NZ_VRVG01000018.1, read on the forward strand.
CGCTTGGAAACGAGCCGCGCGCGGGCCGCGAGCGTCGAGGAGTTCCGTGAGGCGATCGATCAGGGACTGGTCTGGATCGACCAGACCCTGGCGATGGTCAACGCGGTGCTCCGCATCGGCGAGATTGAGCATGGCCGTCGCCGCGCCGCCTTCGCGTCCCTCGACCTTGCCGACATCGTCGCCGAGGTGGCTGAGTTCCACGAGCCGGTCGCCGAAGAGAAGGGTGTGATGCTGCGCCTGCTACCGCCCGATGCCGTCCCCGCCATCAAAGGCGACCGCGACCTACTGTTCGAGGCCCTGTCGAACCTCGTCGAGAACGCTGTGAAGTTCACGCCCCCTGGTGGCGAGGTCCGCATCGGCCTGCAAGGCCGCGACAACGCAGCCACGATCGCGGTGGAGGATACCGGTCCCGGCGTACCGCAGCGAGAGCGGGTACAGGTGTTCGGGCGCTTCCACCGCTTGGAGCCCGCGCGCGGCAGCCCTGGCAATGGTCTCGGCCTCAGCCTTGTCTTGGCCGTCGCGAAACTGCACGGGCTGAGTGTGGAGATCGGGGAAGCCCCCGGGGGCGGCTGCCGAATCACGATGAACTGGTGCGCCGAATAAGGCATTTTCCTGGTTGACGCGGCGACCAAGGCACATCCATTACGCTGAACTGTGGTCCCACAGGGGTGGGGCCCAACCTCCGTTTTTCGATGTCTGCTTTATAGACCTCAGCCCCGAAGCAGACTGGCCACTATCCACCCAACTCGGTCATTCCAGGGAGTCCGGTAGACGATCGGCGAACGGACGTTTCCGCCGCCCGACGCAGGGGCACGCACGAAGGAAAATCTGAACCAGCACTGTCCCCTCGGGTGCTCCCTCCGGTCTGGCGCTATGTTAGATCAATGGCCGCGGATCATCCCGTTCCGGCGATGGTGCGTCGGAGTTGCTCGGCGAGGATCACCGCGTCGTCCGACAGCAGCCGGACACGCTCCAGTAGGAACGCGAACACCTCGGACCCCTCCCGCTGCATCTGCTCCTCCTCGCAGCGCTCCAAGGCGTGGCAGGCGCCAGCCAGGTCCGTAAACCCCAGCATCCCCGTCGCCGACGACATGGAATGGGCGCGATGGCGTAGCCACGAGCGGGCGTCGGCCAAGGCGGCGTCGCCCTGGAAGCTCGTCCTGAGTTCCATGATCAGCAACCGAAGGATTTCCTCAAGCCGGCTCGGCTTGAGGCATCGTCCGACCGCCTCGTAGACCGAGCGGTCGAAGGGCGTCGGCGTCCGTCGATCAACCGGAGCGCCGGCCCCCGATGTTCCGGCGCCGAGCCACCGCTCGATTGTCTCGAACAGCGCACGCCGCTCGAAGGGCTTTCCGACATGGTCGTCCATGCCGGCGTCGCGGAAGGCGCGGACCTGCTCCGGCAGGACGTTCGCCGTCATCGCGATGATGGGTATCGTCGCCGTCGGCAATTTCGAATGCCGGATCGCACGCGTCGCCGACATGCCGTCCATGCCCGGCATCTGCACGTCCATCAGCACTAGGTCGAAGCCGCCGGCCGCGACCGCCGCGACCGCCGCCGCCCCGTCACCCACGACTTCGACCTCGTGGCCCTCTCCGGTCAGGACCGCCTTGGCGAGTTCCAGGTTGATGGGGGAGTCGTCCACGAGGAGTAGACGACCTTTCCTTCGGGCGATAACCGCTGCCGGGGACGCGACGTATCCGTCCGGCGCTTCGGCAAGGGGGAGCCGGACCTGGAACCAGAAGCTTGATCCGCGACCCGTGTCGGAGGCGACACCGATCTCGCCGCCCATCAACTCGACGAGGCGCTTGCTGATGGCGAGGCCGAGGCCCGTGCCGCCGTAGTCCCGACCGATGGAGCCGTCGACCTGGCTGAAGCGCTGGAAGAGGCGACGGCGCTTTTCCTCGGGGATGCCGATGCCGGTGTCCGTCACGCGCAGGCGCAGGCGCCGACCCGTCGGATCGTCCCCCTCGGACGTCACGTCGAGGGTGACAGCGCCTGCCTTGGTGAACTTGACCGCGTTGTTGAGCAAGTTGAGCAAAATCTGCCGAATTCGGCCTTCGTCGCCGAGCACCCATTCCGGCAGGTCGCCGGCAAGGTTCGTCCTGATCTGCAGCCCCTTCGCCTCCGCCTGTCCGCGTACGATGGCGGTGCAGGCGTCGAGGAGGGAGGACAGCGCGAAGGGCCGGGGCGAAAGCTCGACGGCGCCGGCCTCGACCTTCGAGAAGTCGAGGATGTCGTTGACGATGGCGAGGAGCGCGGCGCCGGACGATCCCACGAGCTTGGCGTGCCGGCGCAGGTCCGGGTCGAGCCGGTCCGAGGCCAGCATCAGGTCGGTGAAGCCGATGATGGCGTTCAGGGGCGTCCGGATCTCGTGGCTCATCGAGGCCAGGAAGTCCGTCTTGGCCTCGTTCGCCCTTTCGGCCTCGGCGCGTGCGGCCTCGGCCTGCGACTTGGCCTCGCCCACCGCGATCTCCGCCAGCTTGCGAGCGGTGACGTCGAGGGTAAGGCCGAGGACCTTTGACGTCCTGCCGTCGGCATCCGTCTCCACGCGTCCCATGGCCGAGATCCAGCGCAGGCCGCCTTCGGGCAGCGGGATGCGGAACTCGGTCGTGTAGCTCCCGCCGGTCTTCACCGCCGCGCCCAGGTCGGCGAGGACGTGCCCGACATCCGCCGGGTGGGCCAGCGGGCGCCACCCGCTCTCCACGTCGAGCTCGGTCTCGGCGTCCGGCAGGCCGTGCTGGCGCGCGCACTCCGCAGACATGAGGACGCGTCCGGTCGCGACGTCGTAGCTCCAGGTGCCGGCCTTGGCGGCCTTCATCTCGGCCTCGTGCCGGCGCCGCTCGGACAGGTCCATCGCGATGCCGAGGTAGCCGAGGTCGCGACCGTCCGCGGTGCGCAGGAGGCTGACGTTCAGCAACACCGGATGACGCTCCCCAGCCTTGGTGACGTAGGTCCACTCCGCGGTCTCGGACAGACCTCGCCGGGCCCGGGCCACGAACACCTCGAAGCCCGGCTCGATCCGCTCGCCGAACTCGCTCGACAGTTCGGCCGCACGGGTGGCGACCTCCCGCGGATCGTGGAACACGCCCGGTGTCGACGCACCAACGAGCTCCCCTGCGGCATAGCCGAGCATCCGCTCGGCCGCCGGATTGAACAGGCTGATGACGCCGTCGAGCCCCGTCGCGATGACGGCGTAGCCGGCATGCCGGAGGATCGCGTCCTGCCAAGCCGAGGAGGCCCTGAGTTGTGCCGTCCGCTCGGCGACTTGCAGTTCCAGCGAAGCATTGAGCGAGCGGATCTCTTCCTCGACCGCGACCTCCCGGGTGATGTCGCGAACGATCATCGCGACGCCAACCACGTCACCATCCCCCGATTTCATCGGCGAGACGGTTACGTGGACGGGGACCACGCTCCCGTCGCGGCGTAATCGCAGGGTCGAAAGCGGCGCTACGAGCTCGCCCCGCCTGACCCGTTCCAGGGTATCGCGCTCCTCGGCCGCAAGATGGGCTGGAACGATAAGATCCTGGGCGCGGCGTCCGATGGCCCCGGCGGCCGCGAAGCCGAAGAGCCGTTCGGCCGCGGGATTCCAGTCCGTGACGATGCCGTCGAGGGTCTTGCCGACGATGGCGTCCTCGGCGTTCTCGACGATGGCCGCGAGGCGGCTTCGCTCCACCCCGGTGAGCACCTCCCGCCGGCGCCCGGACAGCCTGAGGTAGACGATGCCCGAGATCATCAGCATCCCCGCGAGTACGGAGCTCCCGAGAAGGATCGGTGAGGTGAGGTTCAGGTGAGCCGCGAACGGAGGCAAGGCACGGATCTCGACCTCCCAGGTCCTCCCGAACACCGAAATGGACCTGCGCCGCACCAGCGCCGGGTCGACCGTGCCCGACACGCCTGACGTTCCGAAGAACCGCACGGTCGCTTCGGGGGTCGCGTCGGAGACGGCCATGTCGAGCTCGGCCGGGTCGAGGTCAAGACCCATGAGGACCTCGTCGATGACCAAGGGCGCATAGGCCCATCCGAACGTACGGGCGCGACGTTCGGCAGCCGTCCCGCCCGGCAAGTCGACCCGGGCTACCGGGAGGTAGAGCAGGAAGCCCCGCTCACGCATGCCGCTGGCCTGAACCAGGGTGATGGGCGCGGTCAGCGTCGCCCGACCGGTCTCCATTGCGGCGAGCGCGGCGCCGCGACGATGGTCCTCGGAGGCGACGTCGAGGCCGATGGCCTCGCGATTGCGCTCCATCGGCTCCACGTACTGGATCACGTAGCGCTCGCCGGGATGGAGCGTAATCTGGCGCATCGCGAAGTCCGGGGCGCCGTCGAGCCGGGCCGCCTTCAGGAAGGCGGCCTCGTCGGCCGCCCCGACGCGCCGAATGAACCCAAAGCCGCGAGCCCCGGGAAACTCATGGTCGATGTCGCGGGTCAGGCTGTAGTCCCTGAAGCGCTCCCGGGTGATCCCGTCCCGACCGGCGGCGACGATGGCCCCCCGGGCGCCCCGGAGCCCATACTCGTACTTCGCCATGCGGTCGGAGACCGCCGAGGCCACACGTGAGGCGGCGGCGTCGAGGCGCCCGGACGTCACGCCGGCATTGCGCGCCTCCATCCAGGCCGTGGTCGCGCATGCCATGACGAGGCCGAGGACGACCAGGACGGCGAATGCAACGTGCGGCGATGGGTACGCCGTTCGCGTGGGGAGAGCCCGATGCCTACCGAAGGTGGGTTCGCCGATTGCGCCTCGTGCTTCCAACCCGGCCATGGTCACACTCCCCCGACGCGTCGGCTTTTGCCGATCGCGTCCAACCCGCTTCCGTAGTCGTACACCGCCCCGTCATGCGAAGCGGCACGTTTCCATTCCGGCCGGATCACCCAGGTCAGGCGCTTTGCCACGACAGGGCCTGGAGACCCTTCCGACCGAAGCGAGCGTCGCCCGTGACCTCGCGCCCGATCCAGGGCGGAAGGTCGAATTCCTGAGTCTCGTGCCGCATCTCGACCTCCGCGATGACGATGCCGGCGAGGCGCCCCTGATAGACGTCGACGTCCCATGTGACCCCGGCATACGGAACGAGGTGACGCACCTTGACGACGGGCTCGTCGATCACGTCGGAGTCGAGCATGACCCGCGCCTGGCAGAGGGGGATCTCGTACTCGAACTCGGTCCGGGTCAGCCCCTCGCGAGGTCCCTTCACGGTGAGCCAGGCCCGCCCCTCGTCCTCGCGGACCCGGATCTTCACGCCGCGCAACTCGCCGAGCACCCCGTCGGTGAGCCGACGCCAACCGGTCACGCTTCCCATCCAGCCGTCATCCGTGACGAGGAACCTGCGCTCGATCTCAGCGTGGAGCGACCACGTCTCGGCCATCATCCGGGCGGCGGACGCGTCCATCGCGGTGCGGAGCGTCCCGACGACCTGTCCCATGGGATAGGGCTTGGACACGAAACGTGCGCCCGGCACCATCGACTGCGCGCGGATCGATTTGGCCGACGTGTAGACGACGGGCAGGTAGGGGCGCTGCGCCCGGGCCTCGACCGCCAGGAACAGGCCGTCGACGGAGCCCGGCATATGGACGTCGGTGACGAGCGCGTCGGCCCTCTCTCCCATGGCGAAGTATTCGAGGGCCGACAGGCCGTCCCCGTGTGCCATCGCGAAAAAGCCGGCCTTCGAGATCTCGGCCACGATGAGCCCGCGGGCGACCGGATCGTCCTCGGCGACGACGATGACGGGTTTTCTGGACGACATGGTCATGAAGGACGTCTCCGGCTCGCCGTGGGACCGATCCCGGAGAAATCCCGGGGCCGGGCCACGAATTCGATGCTAGAAAGGAAGCCTCGGCATAGCCATTAGTCCGGTTGAGCTGGAAATCCCCTCTCGATAGACCTGATGGTCTATTCCGTGGGAACTCGCCCCGGGCTCGATGGAGCGCTCGCGCGGAGGTCGTTGGATCGATGCCTGCCCTAGGCCAAGCGGTCATCGCCGATGACGACCCGTTCTTCCGCATGGCGCTGGCGGCGGTCCTGACGACGCAGCTCGGCTTCGAGGCGGTGCATGAGACCGGCTCACTCGACGAGGCCCTCGAAGCGCTTGCCGAGAAGCCCACGGTCCGGTTCGCGCTGTTCGACCTGTCGATGCCCGGCATGGCGGGAGCACAAAGCCTCTCGGCGGTGCGGGAATGCCATCCGGAGGTCCTGACCGTCGTCGTGTCCGGTTCGACGCGCCGGGAGGACGTCTTCATGGCCTTGCGCGCCGGCGTCCACGGCTTCGTCCCGAAGGGGCCGACGGTCGAGGCCCTGACCGAGGCCCTCCGCATGGTGCTCGCAGGTTTCGTCTACGTCCCTTCCTTCATCACCCGGGTGTGCCCGGACGACGTGGGGACGCCGGGACAGGATCCCGCCCGCGCCGCGCCCGTGCGGTTCGGCTCCGACCGAGCGGACCCGACGGCCGACCTCACCCCGCGCCAGCGCCAGGTCCTCGACCTCATCGTCGCCGGGCGGTCCAACAAGGAGATCGCAAGGACGCTCACCCTCGGGGAGGGGACCGTGAAGATCCACGTGGCGACCCTTCTCAAGGTGCTCGGCGTCCCGAACCGCTCCGCCGCGGCGGCGTGGGGCGGTGCCAATCTCCGCCAGGCGCGGGCATTCTCGGCGGCCCGATAGGCCACCCGGCCTACAGGGCCGCCCATACGGACGAGATGACGTCCCCGGCGGGTCCGTGCCCTAAGGCGAAGGTCGCCGTCACCGAGCCCGGAAGCAATGAGCCATCTCCTCATCCCACCCGCCATCGCCATGGCCGCAGCCGGCGTCGGCTTCGGCTTCGGCTTCTGGCCCGAGAAGCCCGCCTCGCCACCGCCACGGATGCCTGCCATCGCGATGATGGCAGTGCCGGTGATCTGGCCGACCGCCGTGTCGGAACCCGACTGGGCTGGGATGACGGCACGTGACGGCGGTGAACGAAGGGAAGTCCGCGTCGTCCTCCGGTCTCCCTACCAGGCTCGGTGACGCATGCCTCGATACGACGGAGCGCCCGCAATGGCCGACTGGCCCAAGGATCTCGACCGGACAACGCACGATCAGGTCACGAACCTCCTGGGCGCCATGCATGCCCGTCCGCTGCTGCTCATGCTGCGCGGGCTCGCTGCGGACTTGGCAGGGAATACCGACGGGTCGCTCGTTGGTCCGGACGGACTGGCGTCGATCCATCGACTGAAGTCGGAAGCGGGCTTGATGGGGTTCGCCCGCCTGTCCGCTGCCTGCGGAGCCTTCGACGACGTGCATGCCGGCCATGGCCCTGCCGGAAGTGCCATCCCGGAACTGCGTTCCGCAATCGCGTCGGCATTGCTGATAATGGACGACCTGACAGGCCCGGCCGACTTGGGGCAGGCATCGCGGTGAACCTGGTACGTTCCGGATTCAGACGCACGGCCGAAGGTTGGACCATAAGGCTCGGAGGCGATCCCCGGCCGGACAGGGACGGCGTCACGGAACTCGACCTTTCAGAGCCGAGACGAACGTTTGCAAAAGCGTGGCTGTTTCAGAAGATCCCGTGACTTTAAGCAGTCAGACTGCTCCCCACCCAACCCGGTCGTAAAACGGACGGACGGGTCTCGAACCAAAAATGACGTTGGTGGTGGCTTGTCAGATGCTCCAAAGCAGCAGTGCATAGCGCAGCGGTCTCGGTGGCTGACTGCGCGTGCTTCCACAGCATGCCGCTCGACGCTGGAGTTGAGCTGAAAGAGACGGGGGAGGTCTTCCATGAACGATCAGGAGATCAGACGCGCTCTCGACCGGCATTGGGCTGCCTCGGACGCTGACGATTTCGAGGAAGAGCACCAGATCTATCGCGACGACGCCGTGCTTGAATATCCTCAGTCCGGCGAGCGCATCAGCGGGCGGCGTAACATCCAGGCATCTCGTACGGTGCAACCCAACAAGAAACGGTTTGCTGTGCGACGAATCGTCGGTTCTGGAGATCTGTGGGTGACGGAGTACATGCTCTCATATGACGGCAAGCCGTCTTACACGGTGAGCATCATGGAGTTTCGTGACGGGGCGGTCGTCCGAGAAACGCAATATTTCGGTGATCCATTCGCTCCAGGAGACTCACGTTCGCAATGGGTTGAAAGGATTGGCTGACTTCGAGCCTCGAACTGGCAGCGAGAACCGCCGAGAAGCGCGGGTCCGCTTTCTGTATACGGTGCCCGATAGCAGACCAGGAGATAACCACTCGAATCCGACGCCCATTTGCATCCATGGGGGCGTTCGAATTTGGCCCCCTAAAGAGCTGACCCTACGAGCGTGCGGATCTGGTTCCGAACTTCCTGAGTAACAGGGTTGTAGACGATCATTCCGAGGTCGGGCCGGCCATCCACCGCAAAGGCGGAATACTCCAGATCGATCAATCCCAAGGTTGGGTGGCGTAGCCGCTTGATCCCATCTCCGTGTGAATGGACGTCGTTCTCCCGCCACAAGGCAGCAAACTCGGGACTGGTACGACAGAGTTCGTCTACGAGCTCGCCGACCTTGGACGTGGCGCCTGCCCGTACCGCGTCCGCCCGGAACGCACCGACCACGAAGCGGGCAACGCTTTCCCAGTCATGCTGCGCCGTCCGCACACGCGGGTCACCGAAGATGCGGCGAAGGATATTGCGCTCACCGGGAGGGAGCGCATCCCAGTCGGTGAGAACCACAGCAGCGGCGCGGTTCCAGGCGACCACGTCCCATGTCGCCGTCTTGACGATTGCAGGGCTGACCTCAAGCGTGTCGAGCAACCGCTGTAGGCGCGGCGTAATCCCCTCCATGGGCCTGTAGCGAACCTCCGGGGGGCGCCCGAGGGCAAGCATGAAGACGTGCTCTCGCTCGGGCTCGGTCAGCATCAGCCCGGCGGCGATGCGGTTCAGTACGTCTGCGGAAGGCGCCCCCCCGCGGCCTTGCTCCAGCCATGTGTACCAGGTGGCGCTGATGTTCGAACGCTGGGCGACCTCCTCCCGGCGCAGGCCCGGCGTCCGCCTGCGACCCGCGAACCCGAAGGCAGCCGGATCGAGCTTGGTCCGTCGATCCCGCAGGTAGACTCCCAGCGGAGTTTCGGAACTGGCAGGCATGGCGATCCTGTTGGTGACTATACCGGGATAAGGTCACTACTTTAACGGGATCGGTTGTGCGCTGATAGAGGCCGTCCAGACGACATCGGATTGCAACTCATGCGCATTTTCCTCACCGGCGCCACCGGCTTCATCGGCTCGGCGATCATCCCGGAACTAATCCGTTCCGGGCACCAGGTGCTCGGACTCACACGAACGGCCGCGGGCGCTCAGAAACTGATCGACGCCGGCGTCGAACCCCATCGTGGCGACCTCATGGACCTGGACAGCCTGCGCAGCGGCGCGACCCAGGCGGACGGGGTAATCCACACCGCGTTCGATCACGACGACTTCTCGAACTTCGTCGCCAACTGCGAGAAGGATAGGCGCGTCATCGAGACCCTGGGTTCCGCGCTGAAGGGATCGGATCGACCGCTCCTCATCACGTCCGGCACTGGTATGGGCAGCCCCACGGGGGGCGGACTGGCGACCGAGGACGTCTTCAATGTGGAGCACCCGAACCCCCGCATCGCTTCCGAAATGGCAGGCGCCGCGCTCTTGGAGGCTGGCGTCAACGTGTCGGTCGTGCGCCTACCGCAGGTACACGATACGGTGAAACAGGGGCTGATCACCTATCTGGTCGACTTTGCCCGCCGGAAAGGCGTCTCGGCCTATGTCGGTGACGGAGCCAGCCGCTGGCCAGCGGCTCCCGTTCTCGATGTCGCTCGCCTCTATGCACTCGCGTATGACAAGGGCGAGGCGGGTGCCCGGTACCACGCCGTCGCCGAGGAAGGTGTCGCCGCCCGCGACATGGCGGAGGCCATCGGTCGTGGATTGAAAGTGCCATCGGTCGCCCTGTCATCGGAGGCGGCGGCGGAGCATTTCGGATGGCTATCCGCGTTCGTGGGCCTCGATATGCCGGCGTCGAGCGTGCAGACACGGAACCGGCTTGGTTGGCAGCCGACCGGACAGGGGCTGATCTCCGACCTTGAGCGGATGGACTATTCGCGCCCCTCGAACTGAGCCGATGTCGTCTGCTTGCCGTCAGCCAAAACGACAAGCGGACGGTCATTTTTCGACCCAACCTAGCCGCCCGGACCCCTCCCGTCGCTTCTCCGAAGCGGCCGTTCGTCGGCGGTCTAGCGTCTTCGTTCGATGCACCCTTTTGCGGTGTGCGCCTTCTCACCGCGTCTTTTATAGCAGGTGCCTTAGGGAGCCCAGATGAGCATCAGCATCTACGACGTCAGCGTCCCCGTCTTCGTCAACGCGCTTCGCAACATGAGCATTTGGCTCGACAAGGCGGCATCGGAGAAGCCAGAAGCCGAGCTGCTCGTCCAGCGGCTGGCTCCCGACATGAAGCCTCTGCCTGCTCAGTATCTAATGGCATCCGACAGTGCGAAGAACGCGGTGGCACGGCTCGCCGGGATCGAAGCGCCCTCGATGCCCGACGTCGAGGCGACCTTCGCCGAACTCAAGGAGCGCTGCGCCAGGACGATCGCCTTCGTTGAAGGCATCGATCCGGCGGCGTTGGCCTCAGGCGCGAACCGGGAGGTGGAGCTGAAGTTCCCGAATGGCATGGGATACCGCTTCAGTGGGCAGGCCTATCTGACCAGCTTTGCGCTTCCGAACTTCTTCTTCCACGTGACAACAGCCTACGGGATCCTCCGCGGCGCTGGCGTGAGCCTCGGCAAGCCGGATTTTCTCCAGCATCTCGGGCCGCCGAACATTCACGCCGCGAAGTAGTCGCTCCAACTCCCCGCGGTCGGAGGAGCATTCGACCGTGTCCGACCTAAACAGGTCGTGCTTCAACCCAACGCACGGCGTCGATCAGGGCGCGGAGCGCCGGGGTAGCCTGCTGGCTCGGATGGTAGAGGTGGTAACCGGGGAAGGGCGTGCACCAGTCCGCCAGAACCTGCACGAGGTGGCCCGCCTGGATGTCGGCGGCCACATCCTCCTCCAGCATGTAGCCGAGCCCGGCACCGGCCCGCACGGCCGCCCCCCCAAGGGCCGCATCATTGACGGTGAGTTGCCCGCTTGCACGCACGCGCACGTCTTGGCCGTCGCGCGCGAACTCCCACGGCAGCAATCCACCCCCGCCGACCAGCCGGTAGTTGACGCAGTTGTGCGCCTCCAGGTCGGCAGGCGTCCCGGGCCGCGGATGGCGCGCGAAGTAGGCGGGTGTGCCGACCACCACCGTGCGCAGGTCCGGTCCCAGCCGCACCGCTACCATGTCGCGCTCCACCGTCTCGCCGAAGCGGATGCCGGCATCGAAACGGGCAGTGACGATGTCGGTGAGGCGGTCGTCGATGACGACCTCAACTGAGACGGCCGGATGATCGAGGAGGAAGCGCGGCAGGGCTGGGTCGAGCACTTGGCGCGCGGCCGAGGAAAAGGTCGTCAGCCGCAGCGAACCAGACGGCGCGCCGCGCCAGTCGGCAAGCGCTGCAAGCCCGCGCTCGACCTCCGCCAGCGCCGGAGCCAGCGAACGCACGAGCCGCTCGCCCGCCGGCGTCGGCGCGACGCTACGCGTGGTGCGCGCGAGCAGCCGGACCCCGAGCCGTTCCTCCAGCCCCCGCACGGCGTGGCTGAGCGCCGAGGGGGACAAGCCGAGCTCGGCCGCCGCCCGCGTGAAGCTGCGGGTGCGCGCGACCGCCGCGAAGGCCGCGAGATCATCGAGCGTGCCCCGTCGCATTCCTGAACTCCGCTCACAAGCCCTTGCCGATGTTTGGGGCTAATCGCCTACGAACGGCGGCTCTATCCTGTGGGGTATCAGCAGGGATATGCAACAATGGACCTCACGCATTACCGTACGCTCGGCCGCTCCGGCCTTGCGGTCAGTCCGCTCGCCCTCGGCACCATGACCTTCGGCACCGCGCGCTGGGGGCTGGACGAGGCCGGCAGCCGCGCCGTGTTCGATGCCTACCTGGAGCGGGGCGGCAATTTCATCGACACAGCCGATGTGTACGCGGGCGGTGAGGGCGAGGCGATGCTCGGCCGCTTCATCGGCGAGCGCGGCTTGCGCGACCGGATCGTCCTCGCGACGAAATCTGGCTTTGCCACGGGCAAGGGGCCGCACGCGGGCGGCAACGGCGCCAAGCATGTTCACGCGGCGCTGGAAGGCTCACTACGTCGCCTGCAGACCGATTACGTCGATCTCTACTGGGTGCACGTTTGGGACGGGATCACGCCGGCGGAGGAGCTGCTGGAGACCATGGCTGGTCTCGTGCGCGCCGGGAAGGTCCGGTACTGGGGTCTCTCGAACACGCCCGCGTGGTACGTCGCCAAGCTCGCGACGGTGGCCGCAATACGAGGCCTGCCGGGGCCGATCGCGTTGCAATACTTCTACGCGCTCGTGAACCGGGAGGTGGAGGACGAGCATGTCCCGCTCGCTGCCGAGTTCGGCATGGGCGTGGTGCCATGGTCGCCGCTCGCCTACGGGCTGTTGAGCGGCAAGTACGATCGCGTGACGGTTGAGGCTGCGGGTCCGCGGGCAGGCGGCCTGCCGAAGGATGCTGCTCAGTCGGGCGAGGCGCGCCCCGCCGACGACAAGCGTCTCGACGGGTCCAACCCGTTCGGAGACAGCCTATTCACGCCGCGCAACTGGGACATCGTCGAAGGTGTGCGCCGGGTGTCGGTGGCCATCGGGCAATCGCCGGCGCGCGTTGCGCTCGCTTGGGTGGTCGGACGATCGGGTGTCGCCTCGACGCTGATGGGGGTGAGCCGGCCGGAGCAGGTGGCCGACAACATCGCCGCGCTCGATCTCATGCTTTCCCCGGAGCATCGCGCCGCCCTGGATGCGGTCAGCGCACCGGTGGAGCCGCGTCTGATCTACGGCCTGTCCCGACCGTCGTTGCGGCAGGCCGTCGTGTTCGGCGGCGCGCAGGTTCAAGCCCCAAACGAGATGCTCTGAGGAAACCCCTTCCTCGCTCACTCGCTCTCGGGTGGAGCAAGTCACCGAAGGACAGTATTCCGCGTCGTGAGCTTTGGCCGCGAGGTCCGCTTTCAGCGACACGACGCCGAGAGCGGACCGGCAGCTTACCACCCAACCCAGCCATTCAAGGGCGCCCACCGACGGGACTGGAACTGGCCGTAAGCGGCTGGTCCGCTTCGGAGCAGACCGGCCGCAAAAGCGGACGAGCTCCTACCGACCCTAGCCAGACGGTGGACTAACGTTGTGCCGTACCCGCAAGCGGACCTTGTTGAGAACGCGGTTCTCCAACCTGCGCAGCGTGGCCATTGCAGCCTGTTTGCGGGCGCGCTATCCTGACGACGTCGGAAAAGGCAGACTTGGTTTGGTAAGCCCAAGTCCTTTCGGTGACGAAAGCTCTGGTCTTTGGCTCCGTGCCGCAGATCCCCACGACGAACGAAGGACGCCCTGGCGCGTCCGGCTGTTCGTCCGTGCGGGTCTCAGGTTCGGGAAACGCTCCGGTCGAACATCGACATCGGAGCCCAATAATGCCCGCATCAACGACGCTTTACGATACGATCATCGCTGGCGCAGGTCCCGTCGGCCTGTTCCTCGCCTGCGAGTTGTCGCTAGCCGGCTGCTCTGTCCTGGTCCTCGAACAGGCGCGCGATCCGTCCTCACCCTTGAAGCGTGCTCCGTTCGGGCTGCGTGGCCTCTCGGTCCCGACGATCGAAAGCCTCGACCGACGCGGTCTGCTGGGCGAGATTGAGGCCCGCGCGGCCACCCGCGCAACGCCGGGGACAGCGCATGGGATGAAGCAGCCGCGCCGTCCGGGCGGCCATTTTGCCGGCATCCAGTTTTTCCACGACCAGATCGACACCGCGCGCTGGCCACATCGCCTTCCCGGCCCGGTCAGCAACTTGGCTGCGGATATGGCGAGCATCGAAGGCGTGCTGGCCGCGCGCGTGCAGGCGTCGGGCGTAGAGCTCCTACGAGGCAGGGGTGTCGAGGGCTTCGCTCAGACGGATGAGGGCGTTGTCGTCCACGCAGGCGGTCAGGCGTTCCAAGGCCGCTGGCTCGTTGGCTGCGACGGCGCCCGCAGCGTGGTGCGCAAGGCGGCAGGCATCGGCTTTGAGGGCACCGAGCCTGAATTTACAGGGTACTCCATCCAAGCCGCTTTAGCCGGCGCGGACGCGCTCGCGCCCGGCCGCCACTACACCGCGGAGGGCATGTACCTGTTCACGCCGCCCGGCACGATCGCGATGGCCGACTTCGACGGGGGCGCCTTCCATCGCACCACGCCGATCACGCGCGAACACGTTGAGGCGGTCCTGCGCAGGATCTCGGGCGTCGATGTCACCGTGACCAAGCTCGAACTCGCCACCACCTGGACCGACCGCGCCTTTCAGGCGAGCGCGTATCGCACCGGCCGCGTGCTGCTAGCCGGCGACGCCGCTCACATCCATTCGCCGCTGGGTGGGCAGGGCCTCAACCTCGGACTCGGCGATGCGATGAACCTGGGCTGGAAACTCGCAGCCACGATCCGCGGTGATGCGCCGGCGGGCCTCCTCGACAGCTATGAGCGCGAACGGCATCCGGTCGGTGCACGCGTCCTCGACTGGTCGCGGGCCCAGGTCGCGCTGATGCGGCCGAGCCGAAGCTCGCGCGCGCTCGAAGCCATCATCCGCGACCTTATCCAGACCCCAGACGGCGCGACGTACTTCGCCGAGCGCGTGTGGGGCGTCTCAATCCGCTACGATCTCGGCGGCAGCCATCCGCTGACGGGGTGCAGCGTTCCCGATTTCGTGCTGAGCGACGGGCGGAGGGCCTGCAGCCCCTTGCGCGAAGGCAGGGGCTTGCTCTTGGACTTCGTTCCCGGTTCGCCGCTTCGGGCGCTAGCGGACCGACGAGCCGTAAGGATCGACTATGTCGCGGGGAACGTGCAGGACCGGCTGGGCTTGCAGGCCGTGCTGGTGCGGCCCGACGGGATCGTCGCCTGGGCAGGTGACACCGCGCCCGACGCGGCGGCCATCGGCCAAGCTATGACGCAATGGTTCGGCGCATGATTGAGGCTGGTGAACCTGCTTGAGCAATGTTGGCTTTGACGCAGGCTCCGCTCCGAAGCCGACGGACCGCAAACCACCCAACCCAGCTGTTCGGAGGCGCCCGCCGACGGGACCGGAACTGGCCGATAGCAGCACGTCCGCTTTGTGGCTTTGCACAGGTGGAAGCCGACACGCCGTTATCGACCTACCTTCGCTGCGAAAGCGTGTTCGGCCCTGGCCCTGGCCCGCCGCTGTAGCTCCGGAACAAGGCCTCAACCCTTCACGGCCCGTGCCCCGATTTCGCCGAACAGCTGGGCACGAGACAGATTCAGGACCTGTACTCATACGCCGTTGCATTTAATAATTAACCGGTCTATTTCTAAATCATGAAGCCCGAATCGGTCTCAGCAGTCACGGTACGTAAGAGGGGCCGCCCCCCGCGGCCGGAACCAGCCTACGGCATGTCGCGGGAGGCCTTGATCCGGGCCGGCGTCGCGCTTTTGTCGGAGAAGGGATACTCGGCTACCGGCCTCGAAGAGGTCTTACGCATCGCCGGTGTGCCGAAGGGTTCGTTCTACCACTACTTCGCGAGCAAGGACGTCTTCGGTGCCGAACTCGTCGACGCGTACGCGACCTATTTCGCGCGCAAGCTCGACCGTTGGTTGCTCGACGAAAGCACGGCCCCACTCCAGCGCATCAGGAACTTCGTCGCCGACGCGCGTGTCGGTATGGCGCGCTACGAGTTCCGCCGCGGCTGCGTAGTCGGCAATCTCGGGCAAGAGATGAGTGCCCTGCCGGAGCTTTTCCGGGACCGCCTACATGGGGTTCTGCTGGACTGGCAGACGCGGACGGAGCGCTGTCTCCGAGATGCTCAGTCCGCCGGTGAGATCGCGGCGGACGCGGATTGCACGGCGCTGGCGGCTTTCTTCTGGATCGGCTGGGAGGGCGCGGTCCTCCGCGCAAAACTCGAGCGCAGCCCTGAGCCCCTCGACCTCTTCGCCAACCTGTTCTTAGCCAATCTGGCGCGCTGAGCGCCCCCTGCGGAGTGCACCGTATGTTCAAGGCGATCGTGATTGAAAAGGACGAGGCTGGCTACCGTGCCGACTCGCGCGAGATCGACGAAGCGCAACTGCCTGAAGGCGACGTCACCGTCGATGTCGACTACTCGACGCTCAACTATAAAGATGGACTCGCGATTACCGGCAAGGGCCCGGTCGTGCGCAAGTTTCCGATGGTGCCGGGCATCGACTTCGCCGGCACCGTCCGCGAGTCTCGGAATCCCGACTACAAGACGGGTGATCAGGTCATCCTCAACGGCTGGGGCGTCGGCGAGACCCACTGGGGTGGGCTGGCACAGGTCACGCGCGTCAAGGGTGAATGGCTGGTCCCGCTGCCCGAGGCTTTCACGCCGCGCCGAGCGATGTCCATCGGCACCGCCGGCTACACTGCGATGCTGTGCGTGATCGCGCTCGAACGCCACGGCGTAAGCCCGGACAAGGGCGAGATCATCGTCACCGGCGCGGCTGGCGGCGTCGGCAGCACTGCGGTCGCCCTGCTGTCGCGGCTCGGCTATACCGTCGTGGCGGTAAGCGGACGTTCGGAGGAGGCCGACTACCTCCGCGGCCTCGGCGCAGCCGAGGTGCTCGACCGGGCGGCGTTCTCGCAGGCGGGCAAGCCGCTCGCCCGGGAGCGCTGGGCGGGCGCCGTAGACGTGGTCGGCAGCCACACCCTCGCGAACCTCTGTGCTGCCATGAAGTACCGCGGCGTCGTCACGGCCTGCGGTCTAGCGCAGGGCATGGACCTGCCGGCGAGTGTGGCCCCGTTCATCCTGCGTGGTGTCAGCCTGATCGGCATCGACAGCGTGATGTGCCCGCGGCCTGAGCGGCTTGAAGCCTGGGGCCGGCTTGTCCGTGACCTGGATCCGGCCAAGCTCGACGCAATCACGGACGAGATTGGCCTGACGGATGTCGTTGCTACCGCAGAACGCCTGATGGCGGGCCAGGTACGCGGCCGTATGGTCGTTGACGTCAATCGCTAGTGGTCTCGACCCGACGCGGCGGTTCGGCTGCTGGAATACCTGTCGAGAGTTCGAGGAAGATCTGAATACGATGATTTGACGACCAGCGCGGCGCCGCCGCCGGACTGACTAAAAAAACCGCAGTCCGATCATGACAATGGAGGAACGACCATGAAGGGTGTATTTACCCTGGCGATGCTATTCGGCGGCACGGCTGCTGCGTACGCCGATCCGCTGCCGACCTTTCGCATCGGCGTGCTGAACGACCAGTCCGGCCTCTACGCCGACATCGCTGGCCCCGGCTCGGTCGAGGCCGCGCGCATGGCCGTCGAAGACTTCAAGCCGGAGGACAAAGGCTTCCGCGTCGAGGTTCTCTCGGCCGACCACCAGAACAAGGCCGACGTCGGCGCAGCCATCGCGCGGCGCTGGTTTGACGTCGACCGCGTAGACGCCATCGTCGACGTGCCGACCTCGTCGGTAGCGCTCGCCGTGTCGAACATCGCCAGCGAAAAGGACAAAGCCTTCCTGATCGCCAGCGCCGGTTCCTCGGATCTGACCGGCAAGAACTGCACCCGCACGAACGTCCACTGGACCTACGACACTTGGGCGCTGGGCAACAGCACCGCGCGCGCGGTGATCAAGCAAGGCGGAAAATCTTGGTATTTTCTCACTACCGACTATGCCTTCGGCCACGCCCTCGAGCGTGACGCGACTGAAGCCGTGACGAAGGCCGGCGGCAAGTCCCTCGGGCACGTCCTCGCCCCGTTCCAGAGCACTGACTACTCCTCCTACCTGCTCCAGGCTCAGGGCAGTGGGGCGCAGGTCGTAGCGCTCGCCAACTCCGGCGGAGACACTATTAACGCCATCAAACAAGCCTCAGAGTTTGGACTTACAGATGGCGGCCAAAAGCTTGTGGCACTCCTGGCCTTCATCTCGGATATTCACTCGGTTGGCTTGAAGGTCGCCCACGGCCTTACCCTGACCGAGGCGTTCTACTGGGATCTCAACGACGGCACGCGCGCCTGGGCGAAACGGTTCGCGGCCCGCAGTGGCGGTCGCTATCCGACCATGAACCAGGCGGGCACTTATGCCTCGATGCTCCACTGGATGAAGGCAGTTGCCGCCATCGACAAGGACAAGGCGCATCACGGCACCGACGTTGTCGCGCAGATGAAGTTAATGCCGACCGACGACGCGCTGTTCGGGCACGGTTCGATTCGTGCCGACGGTCGTACCATCCACGACCTCTACCTGTTCCAGGTCAAGAGCCCGGCGGAATCGAAGGGTTCGTACGATTACTACAAGCTCCTCGATACCATCCCCGGTGACCAAGCGTTCCGGCCCATCGCCGACGGGGGCTGTTCCCTCGTTGCCCACACGGCCGCCAAGTAAGGCGCTGAGGCCATGGCGCTTCCTGACGTCGTCGACACCGCGGCTACCACCGGCAAACGGACAGCGATTGTGCTGCTGCTCCTCAGCGAGGTGGCCGCGATGGCGACGTGGTTCGCGACCACGGCCTCTATCGGGGCAATTCGCACGCATTGGCCTCTGAGCCCCTTCCAAGAGGCCCTGCTCACCAACAGTGTGCAGGCAGGATTCGTCGCCGGCACCCTGGTCAGTGCTCTGTTCGGCCTCGCCGACCGGTTTGACCTGCGCCGGCTGTTCTGCTGGTGCGCTGTAGTGGCGGGCTTTGCCAACTTGGCGATGCTGGCCTTCGAGCCGACTTCGCCGGTGGTGCCACTGCTGCGCTTCGTGACCGGAGCCTGCATGGCCGGCGTCTACCCAGTCGGCATGAAGATCGCCGCGACCTGGGCGGTGGGCGATTTAGGGCTGCTGATCGGCCTGCTGGTGGCCGCACTCACTCTCGGCTCGGCGCTGCCGCACCTCGTCGCCGCGTTCGGCCAGCTCGACTGGCACCTGCCCGTGTTCGGCGCAGCGTTGGGTGCGCTCCTGTCGGCGGCCCTGATTCGCTTTGTACGCCTCGGCCCGCTTCGGTCCGAGGCGCCGCCCCTGCGCCTGGAAAACGCGCTGGAGGCATGGCGTAACCGCGGCGTGCGGCTCGCCAACCTCGGCTACCTCGGCCACATGTGGGAGCTCTACGCGATGTGGGCGTGGATCGGCGCCTTCATGGCGGCGAGCTTTCGGGAACGCTACGGCAACGCTCCGCCATTCCCCCCAGAACTCGCATCCTTCGCCGTAGTGGCAGCTGGAGCATTTGGCGCCATGCTTGGTGGCTGGGCAGCGGACCGGTTCGGACGCACCCTGGTCACCGGCGCCTCGATGCTCGCCAGCGGCTGCTGCGCCATCGCGGTCGGCTTCCTATTCGGCGGCCCTGCCTGGGCGGTGCTGTCGGTGGGCGTGCTCTGGGGCGTGGCGGTGATCGCAGACTCGGCGCAGTTCTCCGCTGCGGTGAGCGAGCTCAGCGACCGCCGACTGATCGGCACGATGCTGACCGTCCAGACCTGCGTGGGCTTCCTGCTGACGCTCGTCAGCATCCAGCTCATCGCCTTCGCAGGCACCTACCTCGGCTGGCGTTTCGCCTTCGCGCTGCTCGCGATCGGGCCGTTCCTCGGGCTGGTCTCGATGCTGCGGTTGCGACGCCTTCCTGAGGCCGCGCGACTGGCCGGAGGACGCAAGTGACAACGAGAGGGAATCCGTCAATGGCCTTCACGACAATCACTTACGAGACGCTCGCGCCGGTGGCCCGGATCACGCTGAATCGTCCGGAGCGAACCAACGCGATCAGTGCGACCATGCTCGACGAACTCGCGCTGGCGATGGACGCGGCAGAGGCCGACGCTGCGGTGCGCGTCGTGATCGTGCGCGGGGCCGGGACGGCTTTCTCTTCGGGCTTTGATCTCAAGGACCAGATGGCGTTGCGCCCCGAGGGCGTGAGCCAATGGCGCCCGATCCTGCGCAAGGACTTCGACGTGCCGATGCGCTTCTGGCACTGCCCGAAGCCGACGATCGCGGCGGTGCGCGGCCCGTGCCTCGCGGGTGCCTGCGAGCTGGCGTTGGCCTGCGACCTGACCGTGGCGGCCGAGGACGCCTTCTTTGGCGAGCCGGAGCTGAAGTTTGGGGCCGGCATCGTCGTGATGATCCTGCCGTGGATCGTCGGTCCGAAGGTGGCCAAAGAGATCATCCTGACGGGTGAAGACCGGATCCCAGCGCGTCGAGCCTACGAGATCGGCATGGTCAATCGGGTAGTCCCCACCGCGGATCTCGACGACAGCGCGATGCATCTCGCCCGGCACATCGCAGCGATCGACCCAAACCTCGTCAAGGAGACAAAGCGGGCGATCAACCGGTCGATCGAGGCGCGCGGTATGCTGGAGTCCCTGGAAACGGCCCTCGACATCGACCTGCTGATCGAGGGCGAAGGGTCGCCTGACAAGCGGGCCTTCATGGACATCGCCCGATCTCAAGGCCTCAAGGCCGCGCTGGCATGGCGCGACAGTCGATTCCCGGGAGTCAGGACATGACCGGGGCGCTCGCAAAGATTATGCGCGAGGGGCTCGCCCTCCCGGGCTGCCGGATAGACGAGCACTCTGGTCCTGGGATGTCGAGGTCGGAGATCGCCGCGCATGCGGACCTTGTGGAAGGATCTCTGCGCGAGGCGGGCGTACGCCCGCATGATCCCGTGCATGTGGCTATCGGCAACCGAGCCCTGGATCTTGGGACGCTGCTCGGCGTCTGGCAGGCGGGGGCCGTCGCGGTGCCCATTCATCGGAACGCCGCACCGCTCACTCGCGCAGCTGTCGAACGGGCGACGCGCGCCCGATTGCTGATCGACGGGCTAATCTTGGATACGATCGCGGATGAGGACCCGCCGGAGCGAACACTTCTCGACGGGGCCGCGCTCGTGGTCTTCACCTCGGGCAGCACCGGCGCGCCGAAGGGCGTGGTGCTCGGGCACGACGCGCTGGCGCGCAAGCTCGCGGTCCTCGATCATCTGCTGGGCTTCCGCCCGGACGATGTGGTCGTCGTTCCGCTCCAGCTGACCTTCATCTTTGGGATTTGGGCGAGCCTCCTGGCGATCCGCTCAGGGGCGACCCTCGTCCTCGTCCAGAAGTTCACGCACGCGACGCTCGCGAGTCAGTTCGCCGCAGGGGCGACCGTGCTCGCCGCGGTGCCGACCATGCTGCGGGCCTTGCTCGCCGATGGCGCTCCGCCGGGTCCCCAGCTCCGGGCGGTTCTCACCGGCGGCGAGGCCCTCAGCCCGTCTCTTGCTCAGGCGGTCTGCGGCAGCTGGCCGGAGGTCGAGCTCGTCGACCTCTACGGCTCGACTGAGACCGGCTCCTGCGATTTTCACCATCGGTCGGGTGCCGCGAGCGAAGCGGGCTCCATTGGCACACCGACCGAGGGCGTGTCGTTCCGCATCGTCCGGGACGATGGCACACCGGCATCTGAGGGCGAAGTGGGCGAGCTGCGGATTCGCACCGTGTGCGGCATGCACGGCTACCTCGACAACGCCGAGCTGACCGAGTCCTCATTCGAGGCGGACCACTTCAGAACGGGTGATCTCGCACGCCTGCGCCCGGACGGTCAGGTCGAGATCGTCGGACGCTCGAAGGAGATCATCTCGCGCGGCGGTAACAAGATCTCGCCACTGGAGATCGAGAACGCCCTCTGCGCGCATCCCGACGTCGCTGCAGCCCTGTGCGCTGGCGTTCCTAACGAGCGCCTCGGCGAGGCAATCCACGCGGTCGTCGTACTCAAGCCTGGGCTTGCGCTGACGGTGGATGAACTCTGGCGCTGGGCGTCGGCTAACCTCGAACGCTACAAGGTGCCGGACGTGATCGTCTTCAGTGACATGCTGCCATCTGGCGCGACCGGTAAGGCGAGCCGGGCAATGGTCAGTACGCTCACACTGGTGTCCACCGATACTTCGACAACCAGCATGCCTCGCCTGCCGCTGGGCGTTTGAGCATCACATGCTCAAACGCATTCCAATCTAAACCGAAAACGGAGGAAACGATGCCGGTCCAGCATGCTCCCTCGCCCCTGCCCGAGGACGAGGCATGTCCCTGTCGCGAGGGCATGTTCGCGACCCGCGACGCCGACCGACGCCGCTTTCTCTTCGCCGCCGGTTCCGGCATCGCCGCAGCCCTCTCGGCGGGTCCGACTCTGGCCGACGACGCAGTCCCGGCCGGCGCCCGCCATTTCGATGTACCCGATGACCCGACCAAAGAGCAGGGCCGCCCCGTCGCTGCGGATGGCGGATATGGATCACGCTCTCAGTTCGAGAAGGCCGTACGGGTGCGCTACCCGACGCCCAACGAGCACACGTCCTGGTCCTTGACCCCACTCGCCGCGCTTGTCGGAAACATCACGCCCTCTGGGCTGCACTTCGAGCGGCACCATGGCGGCATCCCAACCATCGATCCCGACCACCACAGCCTCGTCGTCCACGGCTTGGTCGGCACCCCGAAGCGGTTCAGCATGGACGACCTTCGGCGGCTGCCGTCCGTGACGCGCAAGCACTTCATCGAGTGCTCTGGCAACGGTTTGACCGAGTGGAAGAAGCCGACGCTCAAGAACGTCCAGGGCACGCATGGACTGCTCAGCACGTCGGAGTGGACCGGCGTGCTCTTCTCGACGTTGGCCCGCGAGGTCGGCCTGCAGGAGGAAGGCGTATGGGTTCTCGCCGAAGGTGCGGACGCAGCCGTGATGACCCGCTCCATCCCAATGGAGAAACTACTCAAGGACGGGATCATCGCCTATGGCCAGAACGGTGAGGCTATCCGACCCGAGCAGGGCTACCCCATGCGCCTGCTACTGCCCGGCTACGAGGGTAACACCCACATTAAATGGCTGCGCCGACTGGAGGTCAGCGACAAACCTTTTATGACTCGCGAGGAGACCTCGAAGTACACGGATTTGATGGGGGACGGCCGCGCACGTCTTTTCTCGCTCGATATGGACGCGAAGTCGGTCATTACCTTCCCGTCCGGCGAAATGCGTCTGCCTGGTCCTGGCATTTACAATGTCACGGGCTTTGCCTGGTCGGGACGTGGGCGCGTACAGGCGGTTGATGTCTCTCTCGATGCGGGCAAGACTTGGTATCCAGCTTACCTCGGCTCCACGCCGGAGCCGATGTGCACGGTGCGTTTCACCTTCCCATGGACCTGGGACGGCACGCCCACCGTGCTACAGAGCCGGTGCTTGGACGAGACCGGCTACGTCCAGCCGACACGCCAGCAGCTGCTTGCCATCCGCGGCGATCACGGCCCATCCGCCTCGATTTACCACCTGAATGCGATCCAGAGTTGGTCCATCGCGAGCACCGGGGAGGTAAGCAATGTTCATGCGTGATCGCGAATATGGCGTCGATTCGAAAGCCGTAGCCCTATTGGTCTTAGCCCTCCTCGCAACACCTGCGGCGTCCCAGACAGCGGCTGATACCCGGCTCGGCGTCGGCAAGCCGATCACCGAAGCCGAACTCGGATCGTACTTCTCGATCCCACCGAGCGGGAAGGGAATGCCGTTGGGGCACGGTAGCCCCCAGGAAGGCGCTATAGTCTTTCAAGAGCACTGCGCAGCATGTCACGGCGACAAGCTTCAAGGCAACATGGCTCCGGGCATCGGTGCAGACCGATTGATCGGTGGCCGCGGTAGTCTTGCGACAGACAATCCTATCAAGACAACTGAAAGTTACTGGCCATATGCCACGACGCTGTTCGACTACGTCAAGCGGGCGATGCCGTTCAATGCGCCAGGCTCACTCACCGATGACCAAGTCTACGCAGTCGTCGCTTACATCCTATCGGAAGGACACATCATCTCGCATGATGAGACGTTGAACGCGACCAGCCTGCCAAAGGTGAAAATGCCCAACCGCGATGGGTTCATCCCTGATCCTCGGCCGGAACTGAGCCTATATCGATAAGACGCAATTATGCGGCTGCACCGCTTCCGAGCAACGACAAAGTGACTTAATATTATTCTCAGCGATGTCTGCTTATTGAATACTGGAACCTGCGCTTTCGTGTCCGGATTGGGCACGATCCCGCAGCTATGCGACCGCTCGTGACCCTTCGGCGTATAGAGCACTGTCCAAGTTATCTGAAACTGTCATCCGTGTTGCGCTACGAGCGACACAGTAAGCATCTTAATATCATGACTGCTACGGCTTGTTTTGCTTCGACAACGGCGTCCCCCAATCGACGATTGAGAGGTCGAGCGGTAGGGCTTTGTGCATTGCCGATGGTGGCGTTTTCATAGCTAGGCGCAGCGGTGAGCCAGTCGCCTCAGCGTCATTAAAGCCAGCAGTCCCTCCATCGACCGTAGCTGGAATGGTAAGGATCTCGAACACGTAAGGCAAACCGTCCGCGAGAAGTCCGTTCGGACCATCCATAACGTGCAAGTGAAGATGTGGCGCTTGGCTGTTGCCGCTGTTGCCAACCTTGCCAAGGAGGTCACCGCGTTTGACATGATCGCCGACGGCTGGGCCGACACTTCCGGGCTTGAGATGGGCGTATAGAACGAACGCTCCGCTAGCGATGTTCATGATAATGAAGTTACCGTCCGCTTCGCCGATCGGCAGATTTGACGGCAGCGCGCCTGGTGTTTGATCAGGCAAGTCGTTGCGCGAACCAACCACCGTGCCGTCCGCCACGGCCAGCACCGGCTCTCCGTAGATGCGGTAGCTCTTTACGTCCTTCAGATCACCGCGCACGATCCGGTGCTCGTCATCAATCTTTTCCCAGTCGATTGCGTAACGCTGTGCCAAGCGAAACGCCCCGTTGAGTGGCAGGAGGGCTCGGACATGTCGAACTGAATCGCAGCAGCCATCCCCGACGACGTAGCCACTGCCGTGCAGCGGCGCCGCGAGGACAGGCAAAACTTGATCGATGACCGGGGTTCTCGCGATCTGCATCGACAGATCGGCCTTCAGAGGCTCGGCGAATCCTTCGACGTCGTGAACGAGCGTCTCAGGAATACGCTCGCCCGCCTGCAGGGTGAGATGAAGAAAGACGATCCCGAACTGATAAGCTCCCAGCGACGCCGTCGCGTTTCCCCGACGACCACCAAGCGACAATCGCTCACCGATCGCTTCCCGATCGAGCGCCAGGAGCGGCCGTTTTGAGCTACCGTCCATCACGACAAGACGCTTGAGGTCGAACCGCCCATCCAGCACATTCGAGAGGCGTAGTTCGTAGACTAGGTGATTGAGGCCATCCGACATGGGAACGACGCGTGGAGTTGTCAGTGCATCGGCAATGAGTGGTGTCATGACGGGCACCGTAGAGGCGGCCGGTTGTGCGGTTTCGGCGGCTTGCACCGATCCGCAAAACAGAGGGGCGATAATGGCTACAGCGTGGGCAGGAGGCAGGGAGCGCATGAAAATCCTCTAAGCTGCGGTAGCCGCTCAGCACGCCACAGCGGCCGTTTGAACGAAATAAGAGAAGCCGGAACGGTTTTACTGATACCTGGATTTCGAGCAGATCACCTGGAAACTGGAAACCGCGCGAACACGACGTTTGTTTGCAATGGCACGACGACCATCGGTCCGGACCTCCAGCGTGGTGAATGTCGCCGGGCGAGATCACTTATCACTTTGGACTAGTCGCCGTTCACTCAACCTTGCGACGCGAGCGCTCGAGGATGCTAACGTCCAGATCTGGCCGTAAGCGGTTCGTCCGCTTCGAAGATGCGCCACTGAAAAAGCGGACGAACCTCATTCGACCGCTGTTGTCGAAAATCTCAGGCCCTGAAGCGGCATTCATGAGATAATTTACTGCAGTCGAGAGAGAATCAATCAAAAGCTTAAATAATAGATTTTGGCGTCTTAGTCTATTATTACTCGCCAAGTATCCGCCCACTCGCCGCCTACTTGCTTGGCGCCATTGACTGATTTTGCGAGGTAATCGACCTACGATTGGCGCTGGCCCCGTTTTATGTTTCGACAGGCCGCACCTCCGTCGATCCCGAAATGATGAGCTTTTGAATTATGGCCAACTTAGAACTGAAGGCCGACATACCGCCAGCCTGGAGGGGTTGAGCTGGAGCGTTCGAGACGCGGCAGCACGTCGTGGATCAACCGAATCCGCTCTTGGCCTAGCGCGGCTCACCACGCCACTGCGCGTCGTGTGCGCCAAATTGCGTGGCCTCACGCCGACGGGGCCGCCGCGCGGGCGTCGCGCTGACCTCTGACCAGCCAGATCCGGATCACCCAAACGGCTCGAATGAGCACGGCTGCCGCATAGGCGAGGCTGATCGCGATCAAAGCCATACCGATCAGCGTATTCCCCGCATCGTCGTACTTCAGCGAGTCTATCAGCGGCAGGAACATCACGTAGGAATGCGAAAATGCAAGCAGGCCAAATAACGACCCGGCCAGGATGATCAGGAACGTGCCGGCAATCCAACCATCCAGTTCACCCATA